>DAOQBX010000134.1:0-5488 GCA_035340155.1 Anaerolineales bacterium
TGGCGAGACCATGTAAAGGTCCAGCCAGACCGTTAAGCGCGGCCGAGAAAGACAAATACGGGTCTGAGAGAGCCGAACCGACGAGGTGCATCGTGTGCGCCGAAACATTCCCGGACTCATGATCGCTGTGCAGGATGAAGTACAGGCGGGCAAGTTCAGAATATCCCTTCTTGTCAGCCACTTTCATCATGCGCGCAAAATTCAGACCGTAATCCTGCTTGGGGTTGTACTTCGGTTTGGCGGTTTCACCAAAATATTTCATGCGATAAATGAAGGCTGCAATAACGGGGAGTTTGGCCGTCAGATCGAGGCTGTCTTCCAGGGCCGCTTCCCAATACTCATCCTTCTTCATGCTGTGATATTTCGCTGCAAAGACGGAGTTGTTCTGCAATGCAAGCACAGCCTGCGAAAGCAGGGTCATCGGGTGCGTTTCCTTGGGCATGGACTTGAGCATCTTGTACACATAGTCCGGCACCGAAGCGCGTTTGGCCCATTCCTCTTCCACAGCCTGCGCCTGTTCCTTGTTCGGCACTTCGCCGATCATCAGGAGGTAATACAGGCCGCCCACCAGCGGCATCTTGCCGCCGCGAGCCTTGGGCAATGCCTTAAGCACCTCCGGAATGGACATGCCGCGGAAGCGAATGCCCTCGGCAGGGTCCACGAATGAAACATCAGTCAGCAACGATTTGATGTCGCGCATACCGCCGATCACCTGGCCGACGGTTACCTTATCCACGACCACTTCACCGTGTTCTTTCGCAAGGGATTTGATGCGCTCGCGCCAGGCAGGCAATTGAGCAGAAAGTTTTTCATGCAAGATCATGAGAGGCTCCTTCTTCTATTTTCATCACAAAGGTCGAAAGCCTGTCAGCTTTCGACCTTTGACATTGGACTATCCTACAGACTCACCACGCTCTTAAGCGCTTCATGCGATTCGCGGACAGAAGCGGCCGACTTCTCGAACATGGCCTTTTCGCCGTCATCGAACTTGTATTCGATGATCTTCTCCATGCCGCCTGCGCCCAACATGACGGGCACACCGAAGTACATATCCTTCAAACCGTATTCGCCGTTCATATAGGTGGCACACGGCACGATCAACTTCTTATCCTTCAAAATGGCTTCGGCCATCTGCACACAGGCCATCGAAGGAGCATAATAAGCGGAGCCAGTCTTCAATAAGTTGACGATCTCACCACCGCCCTTGCGGGTGCGGTTGACAATGGCCTCCAGTTTATCGGCGGGGAAATATTCCTGAAGCGGGATCCCGGCAATATTGGAGTGTCGTGTCAGCGGGACCATTTCATCGCCATGACCGCCAAGCACATAACACTGCACATTTTCAACGCTCACATTGGCTTCCATCGCCACAAAAGCGCGCATGCGGGCTGAGTCCAAAATTCCGGCCTGGCCGATGACGCGCTCACGCGGAAGACCGGTCACCTTCATGGTGAGGTAAGCCATGGTATCGAGCGGATTGGTCAACACGATAAAGAAGGCGTTCGGGGAATACTTCAAGGTCTCCGTGGCAGCCTTGCCGACGATCTCAGCATTGGTCTTGAGCAGGTCTTCGCGGCTCATACCGGGCTTGCGGGCGATTCCCGCCGTGATGATGACAATATCGGAATCCTTCGTATCTTCGTACTTGTTCGTGCCAAGGATGCTGGTGTCCTTGCCGATGATCGGCATGGCTTCCAGCATGTCCAGGCTTTTACCCTGTGGCATACCCTCCACCACATCCAGCAAAACCACATCGGCGAGTTCCCGCTCTGCAATCCAATGCGCAGCGGTCGCGCCTGTATTACCTGCACCTACGATCGAGATCTTCTTCATGATGTATTCCTCCGATTTAACCGGCAATTTGCCGTTATTTTCGATTAATTTTATCCGAAACGGTCATAGACCAAAAGTACAAAATGTCACATTTTTCGCATGGAAAAAAAGAAGGACCCCGCCTTTTGCGGGGTCCCTCCTGCGCTTCAAACCGGACTTTTAGCCTTCCTCTGCTTCGAGGAACCTTGTCGCCTGAATGGCAGCGGCGGCGCCCATACCCGCCGAGGTGATCACCTGGCGGAAATGCGGGTCTGCCGCCTCCCCAGCCGCATACACGCCGGGGATACTCGTTTCCATCTTGTCATTGACCTGAATATAGCCGAGGTTGCTCATGCTTAATTTGCCCTGGAACATCTCGGTGTTTGGTTTGTGGCCGATGAAGATGAACAGACCGTCGGCTTCGAAGATGGTCTCCTCTCCGGTCTTGACGTTCTTCAATCGCAAGGCCTCCATCTTGTCCGAACCCAACACTTCGGTGACGACCGTGTTGAGGATGAATTTCATTTTGGGATGATCGTTCGCGCGTTTTTGCAAGATCGCACCCGCGCGGAATTCGTCACGGCGATGGATCAGGGTCACGGAAGAGGCATAACGGGTGATGAAAAGCGCCTCTTCAAAAGCGCTGTCGCCGCCACCTACAATGACGACCTTCTTATCCTTGAAGAACCAGCCATCACAGGTGGCACAGTAAGAAACACCACGCCCGGTCAATTCCACTTCACCGGGAACCTCCAAGTGGAGAGGGCTCGCCCCGGTGGAGATGATGACCGTATCGGCTTTGTATTCACCGCTGTCGGTCTTCACCATGTACGGGCGCTGTGAAAAATCAACCTCGTTGGCCAGGTCATATTCGACCTTTGCGCCAAAGTGCTCGGCCTGCTTCTGAAAAAGTTCACCCAATTGCGCCCCGCCCACGCCTTCAGGAAAACCGGGGTAATTTTCGATAGTATGAGTCAGCGCGGCCTGACCGCCCAACTGCATTCCGGTCAGAACTACCGGGGCGAGTTCCGCCCGGGCAGCGTAGAGGGCCGCTGAAAGTCCCGCCGGACCCGCGCCCAGCACCAAAACCTTGACGTGATTTCCGTTTCCGTTATTCGACATATCCATTTTCCTAACCTAAGATTTCAACCGTAGTTGAGACGTTGCATCCAGAATGCTTATTACCGTCCCGCATTTTATCAGATGCGCCCAACTACCGAAAGTTGCGGTCGCGCTTAAGGCCGACTAGAATTTCTAATACTTCTCAAACACGACTTCCATAATCTCCACAATCTCTGGCGGGCTCATCCATAATTCCTCCATATTGGGTTGATATATTTCAGGCCACGGACAATGATGCAAGTTGTGGTTGTCCAGCAAAGGAGAGAGTAACCTTATGAAAGCCGTTGTTCATTATTCCTATGGTTCGCCTGATGTTCTGAAACTCGAAGAAATTGAAAAGCCTGTAGTAACAGAATATGGCGTTTTGGTCCGTACCCATGCTTCATCCGTCAATCCGGCCGAGTGGTATGGGCTGACGGGCCTGATGATCGCTCGTCTGATGGGCGGTTTATTCAAGCCCAAAGACTCGCGCATTGGCGCAGACTTTTCCGGAGTGGTCGAAGCGGTGGGAAGCAAGGTCACCCACCTCAAACCCGGTGATGAAGTGTACGGCGGGCGTAACGGCGCATACGCGGAATACATCCATGTGGTCAATGCAGTGGTGCGCAAACCTGCCAATATCACCTTTGAAGAGGCAGCGGCTGTCCCTACGGCAGGAATCACCGCCTTGCAAGGATTAAGAGATCACGGGAAGGTCAAACTTGGGGACAAAGTATTGATCAACGGCGCAGCAGGAGGCGTGGGCACGTTCGCGGTACAGATCGCCAAAGCCTTCGGCGCGGAAGTGACCGGAGTGACCAGCACCAAAAATGTGGAGCGAGTCCGATCGCTCGGTGCTGACGTTGTGGTGGATTACACCCAAGAAGATTTCACCCGCAACGGCAAAACGTACGATCTGATCTTCGATATTGCCGGGAACCGCAATTGGAAAGAGTACAAGCGCGTGATGAAGCCCAACTCGAATTTTATTCTGGTCGGCGCGCCCAAGGGAAACAAGGTCCTCGGTCCGGTGGCACGGATTCTCAAATTAAAGGCAGCCTCTTTGGGTTCAAGCCAGACGGCCGTATTTTTCATTGCCCAGTTCAACCGGCCTGATCTGGATACTTTGCGAGAGTTGATCGAGAGTGGAAAAGTGAAGCCTGTGGTGGAGAAGGTCTATCCGCTGGGGAAGGTGGTGGACGCCATGAAGCATTTGGGAACGGGTCACGCCTGGGGTAAGATTGTATTGAAGATTAATTAGCAATGGAAAGGGGTTGGTCAACTCCGCTTTCCATCATATGCCCCACAATGGAGTCTTTATGGAACTCACATATTTTGAATTTATTAAACATCTCATTCACTTCAACCGACAGGTCTATCTTGACCATAATGCGACAACACCCGTCAGCGCCCGCGTTCGGAATGTCATGGATCAGGCTTTGAAATTTCATTATGGGAATGCCTCATCGTTTTACAGCATGGGTAGAAAATCTGCAAGTTTGGTGGAAGAGGCCCGGGCACATGTGGCAAAAGCCATCAACGCCGATGCATACGAGGTGATCTTTACGGCATGCGCAACCGAGTCTAATAATGCTGTGCTCAAATCTGTTGCTGCTCACTTTTACCCGCAAAAGAAAAAGATCATTTCCACGCCCATTGAACATCCTTCCGTGATGAACACCCTGGTGCATCTGGAAACCCAGGGCATTGTCGTGGAATTTTGTCCGGTGGACAAGCATGGGCGCGTGCAACTTGCCGAGTTGGAAAAACTAATGAATGAGGATACGTTTCTGGTTTGTTGTATCCTGGCTAATAATGAAACCGGCGTTATCCAGGACATTCAGTCCGTTACAAAGATCGCCCAAAGGCACGGAGCGCTTGTATTGACGGATTGTGTGCAGGCGTTGGGCAAGATACCAATCAATGTTCATGCCTGGGATGTGGACTACGCCTCTTTCTCGGCGCATAAACTTTACGGCCCCAAAGGGATCGGGGCTTTGTACGTCAAACAGGGCAGCCCGTTTACACCACTCCTGCATGGCGGGCATCAGGAAAGCGGGTTGCGGGCCGGGACGGAAAGCATCCACAACATCGTCGGTTTTGGCGCTGCCTGTGAGGAAGTGGATAATCTTCTGGTGCACGTCGGGCAGGTTCGCGCACGGAAAGAACAGTTAATTCAACGACTCAAGGAGATCAAACCGGATTGCGTCATCAACTCGCCGGAGATAGAGTCGGAATGCCTAGCGAACACACTCAGCATCACATTTCCAGGCGTGGAAAATTCCGGGCTGATGGGCATGTTGGATTATCGCGGGATCGCCGTCTCCGCCGGTTCTGCATGCAGTACAGGGGAAGACACGCCTTCGCATGTCTTGAAATCTATCGGTCTATCCGATCAAGCCGCACGGGAGACCATTCGCATCAGTCTTGGTCACAATACTTCAGTAAGGGATATTCAGTATATGGCACAGGTAGTTCGGGATTACCTGGAGGGGCGAATTTCATTCGTCAATATGCTGGCCCCGGCACAACTCAATGAGACGATCCTGTTTAGCAAAGACACCTATATCCTTGA
>DAOQBX010000135.1:0-5445 GCA_035340155.1 Anaerolineales bacterium
GATTCGCAGCACAAAACGCGAACCGCCGATGAGAATGAGTGAAATGAGCCAGTCAATGCCGAGCGCAGAGCGCGGCATGCCCGGCTTGATGAGGTCAAAACCGATGAGCAGGAGCATGACTCCCGAGGTCAGCACCGAAGCGGTTGTGACGGCAAAGGTGATGAGGCGCAGTTCATTCGTGCTGGCGTAGACCCACAGGCGGCGATAGAGTCCGAAAAAATAATAGGTGGGG
This sequence comes from Anaerolineales bacterium, assembly GCA_035340155.1. GTDB lineage: Bacteria > Chloroflexota > Anaerolineae > Anaerolineales > Villigracilaceae > Villigracilis. Next base: position 233 of record DAOQBX010000135.1, read on the forward strand.
ATTTTGACAATCAATGCCACTGCACACATCACCAGCGCGGCGGGGAAATAGAACGGCAATTCGCTCACATCCAGCCGTAACGCAAAACTGCCCAGCACCGAAACAATGGTGAGGGCAAGGTCGCCAACGAGGACGAAGCGATTGCGGACGTGAGGACGGGAGGACATTTGATTGCAGAATGAAGAAATTGGGTAATTAGAGATTGGTAATTGGTAATTTTAAAAAATTACTAATCTCCAATTACTATTTACTCGTTTCTCATTACTTCCACCGCTTCTTTCAACCCCTCAGCCAAAGTAACTTGCGGTTTGTAGCCGAGCATGTCCATAATCTTTTTGGGCGTGCCGATGGAACGATAAATATCTCCGGCGCGCGGTTCGGCGTGGACGTGTTTGGGGGCGTTCGGGAAGATTTGGTAGAGAATATCGAGTAGGTCGAGCAGACGAGTTTCAACTCCAGTACAGACGTTGAAGATCTGCCCGGGCGCGGCAGGATGTTCGGCGGCGAGCAGGTTGGCTTGCACGACATCACGTACATTGACCAAGTCACGGCTTTGACCGCCGTCGCCAAAGATGGTGATGGGTTTGTTATCCAAAATACGGCGGATGAAGATCGGCACGGCAGCGGCATACATTGAGTCAGGTCGCTGGCGTGGACCGTAGACATTGAAATAGCGTAAAGCCACAACTTCAAAATTGAATGATGAAGTGTAGAGTTGACCGTAGAGTTCGTCCACGCGTTTGGAGGTGGCGTAAGGTGATAACTGTCGCAGAGGCGTATCTTCTGAAAGCGGATAGGCTTCCGAATCTCCGTACACAGCGGCACTAGTGGCAAAGACAGCCCGTTTCACGCCTGCTTTGCGGGCGGCTTCAAAGAGGTTGGAAGTGCCGGTCACATTGACATCAAAACATTCCTGCGGCTTTTCCATCGACTCGGGGACGGAAACGAACGCCGCTTCGTGGAAGATGATATCCATGCCTTTTACGGCTTTGGCAACGGCATCTGCGTCGCGCAAGTCACCTTCGACGATCTCCACATCCAAGCCTTTGAGGTTCTCACGCTTGCCTGAGGAGAAGTTGTCAAAGATACGGACGGTATGCCCTTTTTCCAATAAGGTGCGTGAAATGTGCGAGCCAATGAAACCCGCACCGCCTGTGACTAAATAGTTCATTCTTATCTCCCAGTCCTTCTGAGAACAGTACCAATGGTTCTTAAGACAATGCTGAAATCCAAGTTCAATGTACGATGCTTGATGTAATACAAGTCGTATTCAAGTTTGACGAAAGTTTCTTTGACGGTAGCAACATACCCATAATTGATCTGTGCCCAACCCGTAAGCCCGGGTTTGACCAACAATCTTGCACGATAGTAGGGGATCTGTCTTTGGTATTCCGCCACCAATTCAGGGCGCTCAGCGCGTGGACCAACTAGGCTCATCTCACCGCGTAACACGGTCCAAAACTGGGGAAGTTCATCCAAACGGGTCTTGCGCAAGAAAGCCCCCACCCGCGTCACACGCGGATCGTTCTCTTCGGCCACCTTGGGTTGGCCGTCCGCTTCGGCATTTTGCTTCATGGTACGAAACTTCAAAATATTAAAAGACTGGGCACCCTTTCCCAGGCGAGGCTGGGAATAGAAAACGGGAAAGCCTGTCTCAAGGATGATAGCTGTCGCAATGAATGGCAGCAACAACAGGAAGATCAACGTGCCCAAAACGCCGCCCAGAATATCCATACTGCGCTTGAGCAGTTCATAAAAACCATGCACCCGCACCTGATCCACGAAAGAGCGGATGACCCAATCCGATTCAAGGTGCTCGATCGGAACACGTTGTGTCAGTTCTTCATACAGGATCGGCATGCGGGTTACTTCAATGCCGCGCTCCTGAATATCCAATATGGTCTGGAAAGTTTCACCTTTGATTTCACCGGTAATGGCGACGACCACATCCGAAATGCGATAATCTTCGATCAGTTCCGACAGGTGTTCACTATCACCAAGGACGGCAAAACCCTGATACGATTTTTGCCGTTTAGCCGGGTCATCGTCAATAAAGCCAATAATGAGAAAAGGAGGCGGATTGAGTTTACGGTAGGCTTCCACCAGTGTACGCCCGGCCTTTCCGGCACCCACCACCAGAAACCGGCGCATCAAACCGGACGAGGTGTAGAGTCGGATGTAGATGGCGCGCCAACCCAGAGTCAGGACAGAAGCGAAGACAAGGAAGGCACCGATCGCGATACGAGGCAGGGAATTTGGGTCGGTATTGATCGTAAAGAGCAGGGAATATGCCAGAAGCCCCACAATGGGAGCAACAGCAATGCCGCGCAGGGTCTTGCGCCAGTTCGAGGCGGTATGCAGCTCATATGAGTCGACCATCAACAACAGCCAGACCAGCGGCAGGAGATAAAACCAGAACGGCACTTCGATCTGAAGGATGCGTTCGGCCACGTTCGGTTTGACGCCGTTCTGTACCAGGCGGTAGAGGGAATATTGATACCAAAAATAAATGGCACCCACAGTGGCAGCGACCGATGCAATAAAATCCCCCACCAGTAAAATGGTGCGTTGTTCACTGGGTCTTAAGCGCAGGGATGGACGGTAGATATCAGCCATTCTTGAACAAACTTGAAATGCCGCTCCACAAAAAGCCCGTGCCCCAGGCAAAATGCATGGTCGTAATGGCAGACGGCAGCCCCCAAATGAGAAAACCTTTCTTTGTCCTGATCGCCAGTCTAACACCGGCAAGCCCAAGGATGGAAAAATAAACGAACAATTGCAATCCGGCCAGATAACGGGCAATGACCAGATTCAAGGATAACACAATCAGCAAAAACAGCGCGAGGACAAAAACCGGAGGCAGCGCCTGACGCCAGCGCAATGTATGCGGATAACGCTTGAGCATTCTGAACTTCCAAAACCCGTAGCGCCAATATTGAACTGCGAGCTTCCCGAACGTGCTGCGTGAAAAATACACCGAGCGGATCGACGGGTCCAGCCAGACCACACCGCCAGATTCGCGTACACGGGTATTGAACTCATAATCCTCATTGCTCAACAGGGTCTCGTCGAAGCCGCCGATCTTTTCGATCAGGCTGCGGCGGAAGGAACCGAACGGGACGGTATCCACTGCTCCCGGCCTGGCGTTGAGGCGATACATCGCATCCCCCACCCCAAGCGGGTGCGCCGCCGCGTATGAGATCGACTCCGCCACCCACGTCTCCGCGCCCGGACGGATCTCCCACACCCCGCCTACATTTTCGCCTTTACCGGATTCATGCGCTGTCACGCAACGCTCCACATATTCCGGAATGGGCATGGAATGTGCATCAAGCCGGACAATGATCTCGCCTCGCGACTCACGAATGGCCTGATTCACCCCAGACGGTATGGTGCGTGCCTGGTTGGCAACTACCTTCACCGAAAGGGTCTCATGCTCCTTCTGAAACGCAGCAATAACGTCCCGCGTTCCATCATTGGACATGCCATCAGAGACGATCACTTCCATCCGCTCCGACGGATAGGTCTGTGCAAACAAGGCCTCCAGCAACTTGCGAATGGTGGCTTCCTCGTTGTAACAGGGGATGATAACGGAAACAAAGGGATGGTCAGACATGGTCAGGCACGGTTTCGCCGCCCAAAGGCGGCGAAGGGAATGGGTTATTTTTTGCGTACTTTCTTGGTCGCGTCCGCAGGGATCAGGGGAAGAACGACTTCCATCGTGGTGCCCTGCCCTATGCGACTTTGGACGCTAATTCTACCACCATGCGCAAACACAATCTCATGCGCAATCGCCAGCCCCAGTCCGGCTCCATGCCGCTCGCCGCCGCCCCGCGCCGGGTCTGCCTGATAGAAGCGCTGGAAGATGTGCGCTTGTTCATCTTCAGGAATTCCAACACCGCTATCCTTCACACGGATATGCATTTGCTTTGCTTCAATGACTTCAGCAGAGAGAGTGATATCCCCATCTCTTGGCGTGAACTTAAGGGCATTATCCACCAAATTCGTGAAAACCTGAGCCATGCGATCGCCGTCTGCAATTACAAGTGGCAGGTTTTCAGGAGCCACAACTTCGATCCGTACTCCAGCGCGCTGCGATTGAGGTGTGAACTTCTCCGCCACCGCATTGAGCAAGGCACGCATATTCACCGGGGACATTTTCAGATCGGCTGTACCCGCATCAAGTTTGGCTAGGTCGAGGAGGTCCAGCACCATGCGATGCATGCGCCCGGATTCGTTATAAATTATTTGCGCCGCTTGCTGGCGGGATTCTGCTGTATCCGCTGCGCCATCGAGCATCGCCTGCGCGAATCCTTGAATGGATGTGAGCGGAGTTTTCATTTCGTGAGAGACATTCGCTACAAACTCACGCTGCGATTTTTGACTCGCCCGCATGCGTTCCGTCATGGAATTAAAGGCACGCGTCAACTCCTGGACCTCATGCGGACCGCTGACTCTCACAGGCACGGACTCCGCTGAGGGCATTCCTCGCACCGCGCCAACCACAGCCTGCAGCGGGTCTGCGATCCAACCCGAGAAAAGGAAGGCCACGATCAACGAAAGCAGCAGGGCAATTCCGCCACCCAGGAGAATGACAGGCAGGAACTCATCGCTGAAAATATTGACGATCGAAAACTTCGGGCGCGGCGCAGCCACTACCAAAAACGTCCCATCGGATAGTCTCTGCATGGAATATAACCAGGCTGCGCCTTTATCATCCCGCACAATGGGAGTTGCCCGTGGGTTGTTCCGGCGCGCTGGAAAGGACAGAGATGCGGAAGAAGCGGACGAAGAATCAAAGGTCAGAGTCCGGTCTGCCGAAAAGATAAGGACGCGCAGATCGAAGGTCTGCGATGCGCGTTCGGCCAAAGCCGGCAGGGAAGGCGACTGCGGCTCCCCCATCCGCTGGATCAAAACGGACTGGACTGCCTGCATCCGGTCCAACGTCTGGCGATACATCAATGGGCTGCGAAAAAGCGAGACAAACATAACAATCGTCACAACACTTAGCGCTGTGACGATCAGGAAAGCGTAACTCAACCAGAGGCGTGAACGTAACGAAGTGAACATTACAAGACCAGCTTGTATCCCACCCCGGTGACCGTTTCGATCTTCACATGGCCGCCATCCAATTTTTTGCGGAGCTGGGCCACATGCACATCCACCGTACGGGTCTGGCCGTAGTAGTCGAATCCCCAGGCGCTTTGCAGTAA
>DAOQBX010000136.1:0-5440 GCA_035340155.1 Anaerolineales bacterium
TTATAATGCCCGCATGACTTTTTATACAGCCAAAGGTGACGATGGCACGACCGGCCTGCTCGGCGAGGGGCGCGTGCCAAAATATCATGCCCGCATCGAGGCGGTGGGTACACTGGATGAAGCATCAGCCGCATTGGGTCTTGCCCGTGCCCAGTGTGTATCGCCTCAGGCTCCCCGCATCCTGCTCGAGGCCCAGCGAGACCTGTACAAGCTGATGGCGGAGGTGGCCGCCACGCCCGAGAACGCGGACAAGTTCCATTTCATCGATGAATCCCGGGTGGCATGGCTTGAAAAGGAAACCGACGCGTTGAGCGAGATCGTGGCAATGCCCAAGGAGTTCATCCTGCCGGGCGACACGCTCGGCGGCGCAGCCCTTTCGCTGGCGCGCGCCGTCATCCGCCGCGCAGAACGGCGCGTGGTTGAGATCTATGATGACGAGCAGGTGCTCAACCCGCACTTGCAGAGGTATCTCAACCGCTTGTCGTCGTTGTGTTTCGTACTGGAATTGCTGGAGAACCAGCACGCAGGCCGCAGGACATCACTTGCCAAGCCATAGACAAAATTCAAACCTCGGAAGTCACAACGACTTCCGAGGTTCATGTAAAGGATAACCATGACAGGAACCATTATCAACATTATTGCGGTGTGGGTCGGCGGGGCCATCGGCATGCTCTTCGGGTCACGCATCCCCGAACGTTTCAAGAACACCGTCATTGCGGGCATGGGCCTGTTCACCGGCGTGATGGGCGTACAGATGTTCCTCAAGAGCGAGAACCAGCTGATCGTGCTGGGTGCAATGATCCTTGGCACGCTGCTCGGCGAGTGGTGGCGCATTGAGGACGGATTGCAAGCCATCGGCCAGGCGCTTGAAAAGCGCTTCTCGCGTGACAGCGAAACCGGTGCCGGTTCACGCTTCGTGCGCGGATTCATGGTGGCTTCGCTGCTCTTTTGCATCGGCCCGATGGCGATTCTCGGTTCGATCCAGGATGGGTTGACGGGCGACTATAACCTGCTGGCGGTCAAATCCACTCTGGATGGGTTCGCCTCCATCGCCTTCGCTTCGACCCTCGGTGTAGGCGTCTTATTCTCCTCGGTGATCCTGCTCATCTATCAGGGCGGCATCAGCCTGCTGGCCGGAACGTTAAGCACCATCATCACCGACCCGATGATGAACGAAATGACGGCCACCGGCGGTGTGATCCTGGTGGGTCTGGCGTTTAGCAACCTGCTGGAGATCAAGAAGATCCGAGTGGGCAACTTCCTGCCTGCGCTGGCAGTTGCGCCATTGATCGTGTGGATCATCGCAAAGTTTTGATCCCGCGTTGGAATTCAAAAAGCAGGTCAGGTAAATGCCTGACCTGCTTTTGCTTTAAACCATCAATTCCATCAGGAGTTCAAGACCTTCAGGATGAACTCTGCAGTCCGCTTACCGGATGACGCATCGGTGAAGGTGATCTCGTCTTCGATGAATTTTCTTCTCTCCCCAGAATCGACGCTTCGATCTTGCAGGTACATGTTCAGCGCTTCGAGCAGTTGCTTTTCATCCAAAGCGACTCGTCCTGCCTTCGCCTCGCGGAAACGTTTATGGGTGGGCCAATCTCCGATCTCTTTCAGCGAGAGCGAGAACTTGTTGGGCTTGTTCCACCCGCCGGGAGTATCGATCGTCGCAGCGATCATCGGCGTATCGTGGACGGCGGTTTCGACCAGCATGGTCGAATAGACGGTCACCAGCACATCCGAGTACGCCATCATGGATGATTTCTCATCCATGTCTTCGCCGCCATAGTAACCGAGTGACCCGCCCAAAGCTACTGGCTGAACGACATGCACATACGGATATTTCTTCTCCAGGTCGAACACACGCTGACGTTCTTCAGCAAAGATCTTTGGCTTGTCTTGAAAGTGGCTGGGGTGTAAACGGATCAACAACTGCGAAGGCTCTGCCAATGCATCTGACGAAACCAATTTTGCCAAGGCTTCGATGTTCGGGAAGTTCGGCGCGAAGTGGACGAAACTGCTGGCGTACGAGATCAACTTGCGTTTGGGGTCGAGATTATGCAGTTTGAAATATTCATCTCGCGGCATAAGCCATTGCTTGCGGAAGTACCCATCATAGGAGGGAATCCCACCGATATTGACATGCTCCGGATTCCAGTCTGAACCGTAGACCAGTTCATCCTTTTGCAACTGAGACCAACAGGTTGCCCACTGCACATCTGCGCCGGAGACGTTATATGAGGATGAATTGTCCCAACCGACAATGACGGTCATGTTCGGAATACCGCGCTTGGCAGATTCGCGCAGGAGGTAGCGGTCCATGCGCCAGCCGGGAGTAGAGGCGATGACCATGTCGGGTTGGTATTTTTCAAAGAGGTCGGTATACAAGCCAGGGTCGGGGGTGAAGCGGTTTTGCATCTTCACTAAGAGTGCCCGCGCCCAGGCAAAATTCCGCAAGAAGAAAAGCATCACGGCAGATGGAATCCAAACCCCGAGGCGGAACTTCCAGCCGTTCTCGCCCCACACTTCCCAGACGTGGCTGTCCATGGCTTCGGTGTTAATGCGGCGCGAGCCACCCACGCGGCGCAAATAGATGAGCAGAGATTGCAAGCGCGGGCTGACCTTTTTGGCATAGTCGTTGGCTTGCTTCAAGCGCAAACCTTCGAAAAATAAACCGGGCTTCGCAAAACGCTGTGAGATTTTGTCTTTGGTGTCGTCATCGGTGAGGACGACGACTTCAACCCCCGACTCAAGCAGCGTCGAAACGACGTCGCTTTGCAGGAAGTAGATGATTGCCATGCCGTGATCGGCGGAGATAAAGATACGTTTGGTCATATCGTTTATTGGTTAAGCCATTATTGGCAATTGCCTACGAATAATACCAACTGAAAATCTTGTTATACACCGCCAGCAACATCTTCTTAATCGGCGGGAATTCCAAGACCCTTTTCCCTACCCCGACCTTCTTTCTTCTTTCTTCTTTTAGTTCGCCGCGCAAATATCCCAGCGTATTGGACATATTCATCGCCAGGGGATCGCTGACCATCAGGCGCAGTAACCCCGCATCGTTCATGCGCTTATCGAGTTGGCGGACTTGTCCCATCGGCTTGTCCATGTCAAAGGGCAGGAATTGCTGCAGGGTGGATTTATACGCCGTGAACTGCCAGTGACTTGCGCCTGCCAGCGCTGTCACGCCTTTGTATTGAATGCGCCAGTCACTCGTTTCAGCATAGACTTTCACATTCTCTTCTTCGGTCTGCCCAAGCGAGAGATTGAATTCCAAAAAGGTTTCCCACGGAATGAATTGACCTTCATCGAGAGTCGCATTCTTCTTCGCCCATTCCAACGTGGACGAGTACAACTCCGGCGAGGTGCGGTACGGTCGCGCTGTCACCATACCCACATTCGGGAAGGTTTCGAGCAACTCCACCGAGCGCGAGAGCCAGTTGGGTGAGAACAAAACGTCGCTATCGGTGTAAGCAATGATCTCACCTGGCGCGCCCGCTAACATCACATTCCACGCGCCACCCTTGCCCATGTTCTTTTCAGAGAGGATCAAATATTGAATCCGCCCTGCTTCTTTTTCGCCAATCAAAAACTCGCGCACTTCTTCGCACGAGCCATTATCGAAGACCATCAGGTCGAACGGCAGCCCCGCGTCTTTGCGCATGGACTCAAGCGAGACCTTCAGCACATCGAGAGTCTCGGCATAGAATCCGCTCAGGAAGGGGATGTAATTTAACAACGCAACGGTCACTCGCTCAGGGCGGGCAACATCTTTGACGAACTTGGCAGGGTTTTGACCTTTTCGCATTTTCAATACTCGTTATTCGGGATTGGATATTCGATACTCGATTGTCGAAGATCGAATTATCGAATTATCTTTTTCAATCGTTTCTTCCATCGCTTCGGACGGGCAACGTTCTCGACCATATTTTCAGGGAGGAAAAAGAACAGGGTTCGCAGGAACAACTCAAATTTACGTGTGAAGCGCAGCGACGACATCTTCGGGCGGGCAAGTGTACCATCCACTAGTTGATGGGTTGCGTCCAAAATGGTGTAGCGTACGTTCGCCTGCCCGCCTGCAAGGCGGATATTCTCGTTCGTTTCGGGATGTTCGTAATGAGGCTTGCCGCCCGGCAGGTGGGCGTAATCATGGTTTTGGTGAACGATCATCACCGAAGGCGTGCAATCGATCACCGCCCAATTTTCTTTGCGGGCTTTGTAGATCATCCAGTTATCCCAACCGGCACGACCGATGATGAAGTTCGGGATGTCGGCATAGCAGGATTTTGGAAAGAGGAAAAAATCGCTTCCGGCGGGACGGTGAATCTGATTTTGTTTTCTGACATCTTCTCTCAGCCGAGACTGCCACTCATCGGCAAAGTCGATCGGCAATGTGATGTCATAATCCCAACGCTGGCTCAACAGCACAAATTTATCTTTCAACTGTGCAGCCTGTTTTGCATTCTCCACAAAATCAGGCATTAACACCATATCTGCATTGATGATGCAAAACAATTCGCTGTTCGAGTTCTCGCGCGCCAACTTGAACATGGACGAGATCAACGGCACACCATTAGGGCTGCGTTCCACATGAGGAATGTATTTCACGCCAAGTTCCTTGGTGGCTTCAGCAAGCCCGGTCTCTTCGCCCAGCAAAATAATATCAACATCCGGCAACAGCGTCCACGACTTGATGGCGCTGCGCTGGATCATCGCAATATGCGGATCGGTGAATGGTTTAGGTGCAGAAAAGAGAGTGATGAGGGACATAATTACCAATTACCAATTACTACTGATAAATAGTAATTGGTCATTAGAGATCATAGTGCGCGCTTATCGATATCTTTCAAAGTTTTATGCTGTACACCCGCGTTAATCTTCGCCAGTTCAGGGTGGTCATGAACCAGATCTAGAACTTCTTTCCAGGTGAATTCATCGCGCCCATCAAAACGGGAATAAACTTCTCGCATGAACTCAAGGTCTTCGGGCGTATCCACCGTCCAGCGGTAGTCGCCGAAATCGGTGGTGTGGTGCAGCAGGGCGATCCGGAATCCGCGTGAAGAAACACCTTGCTCAAGGTCAAAGGTCGAACGTCCAAGGTCTGACTTTCGACCTTTGACCTTTAACTCGAATTGTACTCCTTCGTAGAAATAAGGCATGGCATGTTCACGGTGCTGGGGTTCTTTGGCTTCTTTCCATGCTTTCTTCAAGACCTTGAAAGTACAGGCTTCCACATCCAAGCCGATTGGATAGGTTCTCGTCCACGGCGGCGGGAGGCGGTTGCAGACGAAATCATATTCGTCTTCGAGCAAAGTGTTGACCACATTATCGATCAACTCGGGGTCGATGACCGGACAATCGGCTGTGATGCGGACGACCACATCCGCTTTGGCTTCTTTCGCAGTTTGATAATACCGGTCCAACACATCGTACAAAC
>DAOQBX010000137.1:0-5426 GCA_035340155.1 Anaerolineales bacterium
CCGGTGGTGTTCTTGAAGAGTTCAAAGATCTCGCCGTAGTTGGCCCAGCTGGCCGGGGTGGCGATGATCGAAAGCATGCCTTCCTTTTTGCAGGCATCGAGCAGGTCGGAGGGAACTGCCACTCCGCCTTCAGGAGCGGGGGCCGCGCCACCGCCGCCACAAGCAGATAATACCGTGGCTGCAATCACGAACAGGGCAAGCATGTGATAAGCAAACTTTTTCGTACGCATCTCTTTCTCCTTATATTTTTTGGATGGATCGAACGAACGAAGTCCTTGCTCTTTAAGTCCTCTTCTGTTGGCACCTCCAGTCTTTAACAAAGCGTTAACATTTTAGCATTATCAATATTCAAAGTCAAACCGCTGGTTTGGAACTTTGAATGAATGACCGAAACCATTACACACTGACGTTGAAATATACCAATAAAGAATAAATACCCGCGGAAAACAAGGCGCTGATCGGAATGGTAATGACCCAGGCCGTCAAAATATCGCCCGCCACACCCCAACGCACCTTTCCGAAGCGTTCGGAAGCGCCGACCCCGATGATGGCAGAACTGACCACCTGCGAGGTGCTGACCGGCAATCCCGTTAATGAAGCGGTCAGGATGACCAGGCCGGAGGTTAATTGGGTGGCGAAACCGTGCACCGGCTGGATCTTGTAGAACCTCGACCCAAGCGTACGGATCAACTTCCAGCCGCCAAACGATGTGCCCAAAGACATGGCACCTGCGCTGACCACGATCACCCACAACGGCACAGAGAACTCCGGTAGATAACCTCCGATGATCAGGCTTAGAACGATGATACCTATGGTTTTCTGGGTATCGTTAGTGCCATGGCTGAACGCCAGCACCATGGCTGTCAGTAACTGGCCGCGTTTAAAAAAATTATTAATGTGCGGACTGGAGTGGCGGGCCAGGTAGTAAATAATCCGCAGCACCACAAACCCAACGAAAAAGCCGACCAACGGCGATGCGAACAAAGCGATCAACACTTTATACAGGCCGGACACCTTGATCGCAGACCAGCCGGACGAGATCACAGTTGCGCCGATCAGCCCGCCAATGAGAGCGTGTGACGAACTGCTGGGAATCCCGAACTGCCAGGTAATGAGATTCCACAAAATGGCGCCGACCAGTCCTACGGTCAGGGCTTGAAGCGATAGCGCACTCGAGGCGACGATATCGCCGCCAACCGTCTTCGCCACGGTGACGCCGAACACGAAGGGTCCCACAAACTCCACCAGGGCGGTCATGGTCAAGGCGGCCCGTGGAGGGAAGGCCCGCGAGGATATCATCGTGGCAACAATGCTGCTTGAATCCCGCATGCCGTTAATGAATCCAAACAATAACGCGAGGATGATAACCAAACCCAATGAACTTGAGATTAACATCAGGTTATGTTTTCTTTACGACAATATCTGCAATGATGTTGGCCGCTTCATCGCCGCGATCTGCGGCATTCGAAAGGTGACGATAAACTTCGCGCAGTTTGAGCATCTCCACCACATGATGGACATCCTCGGGACCGCTGAACAGGTCGGCGACCGCCTCACGATAGACAGCCTCCACGCGATTTTCCAGCGCCTTGGCGCGCTGGGCATGGTCGAGCGCCACATTGGGATTCTTCGGCAGGCGCAACACTCCCTGCCAGATCTCGTAGGCTGCATCCTTGAGCAGCGATGCGATACGCTGCATGTACGGCGTTGGCCTGACGTTCAGGATCACCATCTCGACCACAGTCGTATCGGCATAATCCACCACATCATCGATCGAGCGGGAAAGCGCGAAAATATCCTCGCGGTCGAACGGCGTGACAAAGGTGCGGTTCAATTCATCGATCAGGATGCGTCGGACCTCGTCTGCTTCCTTCTCTTTCAACGACAGTTCTTCTGCAACGCCCGAATCGGCGGTCTCAAGATACTTGACCAGCAGACGCAATCCTTCAAAGGATATGGAAGCCTGTTCTTCGATCAGGCTCTGAAATTTATCTTCCTTGCGTTTGAAAAAACGAAACATTGACTCTCTCTGAAATTATTATTTATGCGCGCCATTTCCCGCAGGTTATTGCGGCAGCGGTTCCAACTCGCCCGCCACCAGCCCGGGGAATTTCTCGCGCAATTTTGCATCCACTTCCGGCGCGATGAACGGGGTGGTATTGGTGGTCATGATATCCCTGACACGTTTCATGGCGCGGGCGTGAATGTCGGTGGAACCCTTCTTCTCCCAAATGGTACGGGCGTCGCGGTCTGCAAGTTTGGTCATGACCGCTTCGGTCTTCATGCGACTGGTAGTGTGCTTGACGGTGATAAAGGAACCGCCCGGGCCGATCTGCTTGACAAGCTCCTCAGCCAGGTCGTCACCGTTGAAGGAGATGCCGCGCTTGAGGCGTTTCATCATCTGGGACACTTCATCGTCAATGACAGCCTTGGCGAAATCGAAGGTCTTGAGCGCATCGATCAAGCCGCCGATGTTGAACATGTCCATGCCGCCGAGCAGTCCCGCCACGCCGGACATACCCGTCTCATAGCCAGATTGCGCGTCATTGATCTTTGAATTGGTCAAGCCGACATAACCACCACAAGGAACATTATAGAAATGGGCCATTTGAGCGAAAGCCATATGCAACATACCACATTCAATGGCGCCGGAGGTATAAGCACCAGAGCGCATATCTGCCACTGTTCCCAGGGTTGCGTAAATAAGAGGCGTACCTTCTTTTACCATCTGCATCAGGGTGGCAGCAGCGAGAAACTCCGCGTTCCCCTGCGCCAGAGTTCCAGCCATGGACATGGGCGAGGTCAGACCGGCATTCGGCACAATGGTCGGATAGACCGGCAGGCCTTCTTTCACAAAATACATCACATTCTCAGTGGAGAGATGATCCATGGTCAGCGGCGAGACCACAGGGCAGTAATGATGCGTGAGGAATGGGTGCTCCATGTATGCTTCACGGCTTCCGGCCACAGTGTAGGCCATCTCCATCACGCTGTACGTATCCTTCATGTTCGTGGTCGTAACGCGGATGGGCTTGGCACAATACTTGATGGACGGATATAGGCGCGAGACCGTAAATTGATCCGCAGGCGCATCTTCGGCCAGAGTGGAAATGGAGAAGACATCATACGCCGGAAGTTCGTTGATGAGATGCGCAATACGGGCGATATCCCCGGACTCAGCGCGTCTTTCCCGGCCGGTAACGGGATCGATGATATCGGGCGCTGAACTCGCTGTGACAATGACCGGGCTATCCTGTGGGATGGTCTTGCTGAACTTCGGATCGCGGGCGTGAAAGGTGAAGGACGAAGGATACATCCTGCGATACTTCTCCACGACGGCGCGCGGGAACCTGACACGCTCCTCTTCAACGGTGCAGCCGTGCTGTTGAAACAACTCGCGTGCGGGCCCAAAGCGGACCTTCAAACCAACTTCTTCCAGGATACCCAAAGCGGCATCATGGACCTTCTCGACCTGTTCCTGAGTAAGTAAAGCGGCAAATGACATGGGAGATTCCTTCCGGTTAAATAAATGACAAGCAGTTTACTCGACGAGCGAGCGTTTGATCTTTCTGCGGTCGAGTCTCTTTTTCGGTAGAATTTTCTGAGCCAGCTTCTGTCCTTCTTTCATAAAAGCATTGTTCATGATTGGGTTTTCCTTCGGGAGGTGCAACAACTTACGAATAGTGTGGAATTGATCATCGCGATAGACCATGTGCTCCACACGGACAGTTCGCGCAAGCCCGAGAATCTCGCTAACCGGGAACATCTCCAACCCGGAGCGGGTCACTTTTAGTGATGCCGCTGCGATCGCGAATCGAACGGTATTTTCCAAACTCCATTTATTCAAATATCCATAAATGAACCCGGAGGAAAAAGTTGCGCCGGCGCCGGACGCATCCACTGCTTTCACCTTGGGGGCATAAGCACGGATGATCTCGCCGTCCTGCAAAACCATGCAGCCCTGGCTGGCCATGGTGATGATGGCCGTCTGGATGCCTGCTTTTATAAGTTTTCGCGCCGTACCCAGCATGGCCTGCTTCTTACCGATCTGTGCGGCATCGGTCACTGCCTGGCAAACGGTGACCATACCTGCATATTTTCTCAACAATTCCGGGTTCTGATGCCCGTGCTCAAAGTTCAGGAAGACCGGCACATGGTTGCGCTTGGCTTCCTCCATGGCCCGGAGGATATGCTCACCATCATACCAATCGACATAAAGCAATTTGGATGCCTTAATAAGCGAGAGGTCAGCCGTGTCCAGCGTACTCAAGATTTCGGGCGAGCGTTGCCAAAAGTAGGTACGCGCACCCTTTTTATCCGAGACGTTGACCTCCAGTGGCGTTCTATATTTGCTGGTAACGCGCACTTCTCCCTGTACGCCCAATTCCGTCAACTTATCCGCCACATATTGACCGAGCAAGTCGTCTCCCACTGAGGTCCCGATCATGGCAGATGTCACTCCCCATTGACTTAGGTTGCACGCGATGATGGCTGCGTCATCATACACGTAGTCACTGACCTGATGCACGATCGCACCGGTGTTGAGTTTGGGCAGCTTGTCCAGCGACATGATGTATACCGGGGTCAGCATACCAAAGCCAACGTAAGCAGGAGGGGAGAGTCTTTTCTTTGCCATAAAAATAATTAACACAAAATGCCGCAAAGGTTCACAAAAGTTTTTTCTCCGTGGCACTTTGTGGTTGAGGTTTTACGCCTTTAGTTTCTCACTTTTCGAATCATACAGCACATTGGCATTCACTTCCGCTTCGAGGTTACCTTCGATCAGTTCAATCGTAAAGCGATTGCCCTTCGCCGCCAGGTCAATTGGCAGATAGGCATACAAAATATTCTTCTTCACGGTAAAACCGTAACCGCCGCTGCGCACGCGGGTCACCAGTTTATCACCATGATAAACCGCTTCGCCGCCATAAATTTGCACAAATTCTTCGGTGCCGGTCAGAGTCAACGTGCAGAGTTTGCGGGTCAACCCTTCGGCTTTTTGCTTGACCAAAGCATCACGTCCGATAAAGTCACCTTTTTCCAAGTCCACACAGAAACCTAAACCGGCTTCATACGGGGTAGTCGTTGGCGTAATATCGGTGGTGAAATATTTAAACCCTTTTTCCAAACGCAACGGATCAAGCACCTTGTAACCGCCGAGTTCCATGTCAAATTCTTTGCCTGCTTCAATGAGCATATCCCACACCATGGTGGCACGGTTGTTGGGAGTGTACAACTCCCAGCCCAACTCACCCGCATAACTGACGCGCTGTGCCAGCACTTTCACGCCGTTGATGACGATCGGCTTGGTGGTCAAATATGGATGTGCTTCATTAGAAATATCACTATCCGAAATCTTCTTCAAGACCTCACGCGCCTTCGGTCCCCACAGTGCAAGACAGGCATGTTCCTGCGTAATATCACGG
>DAOQBX010000138.1:0-5376 GCA_035340155.1 Anaerolineales bacterium
GTGATGACCGAAATCGATGAGAACGTTCCAGTGCAGGAAAATAAACCTCACAGCCAGGCTGCGCTGGCGATCTTTCTATTATTTCTGATCCCCGTGCCGTTCTGTCTCTTCCTATACCATTTCGTTTTATGGTCCACGGAACAGAGCGCGATCATTTCGCTGAGTTTAAGCGGTGCAGCCTGGGCCGGCCCGATTGGCGCGGCAGGGCAGACCTTTTTAATGTTGCTTGTCACCGGTTTGTTATGGCGCTTCACGAAAGATGACCGCTTTACTCGCTGGTACTTTGGTTTGTTCATGGCTTCATGGGCGGGAATCCCTGCTCTGCTTCTGCGCTGGTTGGGACCCAATAACGATCAGGCCGGTTCTCTGCTTCAGTTCTTTATCGCCTTCATCCTCGCGCTGGTTGTGATCTTCGTTCGCAAAGACGAGTTGACCTGGGATCCCGGTGCGTTGCCTTTTGGGCTGTTACTGGCTGCCTTGGGGATCGCGCCGCTGGCGGTGTACGGCGCGTTCGGTTCGCCGGGCGATGCCATGCTCAGTTTGCTGGCAGGCCTAGCGTTCGGCCTGTTCGCATCTGTGTTGATGGCCGATGCAGGGAATATATTGTTGAACGGGGTCGGAGCAGGGGCGGTGCTGGCTTTGCTTGCATCGGCGTTTGGCTATGACGGTTCGCAATTGATCTTATTGGCGCTCACCCCGGCTTTTGCGTTTGCGGTTGCAGCAGTATTGCCATCTCGAACGGCCGTTACAGCGGTGGTGGGCTTGCTCGCTTTTGCATGCCTGGCCTTCTTCGACCCGACCGAGTTGACGATCGCTCTGGGCGACCTTTCTGGGCTGGCCTTCAAGGCTGCCGGTTTTGCTTTGCTGATCGGCTGGGGCGTGAGCGTTGTCGGGTTGATCCTGCGTCAGTTCGTAGGGGCAGGTGTCGGGTCCGATGTGAAGCGGGCAGTGGGCTGGGCAGGTGCGGGCGTGGCATGGATGGCGGTCATCGCGGTCTTCTTCATGTTCGGCAATCCCGGCGCATATGGTGACCGCTTGTTCGTCATCCTCAAAGACCAGGCGGATATCTCTGACCTGCAAGAGATCCCGGATCGCGATCAGCGCCTGACGGCCGCCTACGAAAATTTAACCGAACAGGCCAACCGTACGCAGGCGGATCTGCGTCGGATCTTCGATACGTTTGGTGTGAAGTACACGCCGTATTATTTGGAGAACGCAATGGAGGTCCAGGGCGGAACGCTTATTCGTTTATTTTTGATGACCCGCCCCGAAGTGGATCGCGTCATCCCCAGCCCGAGGCTGCGGCCTGTGCCCGCAGATTCTCCTACGCCAGGGCCATTCTCTTCCATCGACGGGAGCGTGCAATGGAACATTGCCATGATCGGTGCGGATAAAGTGTGGACCGAATTCAACGTGCACGGTGAAGGCATTGTGGTGGGGCAGTCTGACTCAGGCGTGGATGGAAGTCACCCCGCCATTGCAAATCAATATCGCGGTTACAACTCCGGCGACGATTACAACTGGTTTGATCCCTGGGATGGCATCACTTCACCTAACGATGAGGGTGGTCATGGCACGCACACGATGGGTATCATCCTCGGCGCAGACGGCATCGGCGTGGCCCCCGGCGCAAAGTGGATCGGCTGCGTGAACCTCGACCGCAACCTCGCCAACCCGGCTTTATATCTCGATTGCATGCAGTTCATGTTCGCGCCCTTCCCGCACGGAGGCGATCCTTTTATCGATGGCGACCCGACGAAGGCCGCGCATGTCTTGAATAATTCCTGGGGCTGCCCCGAGGTCGAAGGCTGCGACCCAAATGCCTTGTTGGTGGCCGCAGACCATTTGCGCGATGCAGGTATCTTTGTGGTGGTTTCTGCCGGGAACGACGGCCCGAGTTGTGAGACGGTGACAGCCCCGCTCTCCCTGTATGACTCAGTTTTCTCCGTCGGCGCGATCGATCAGTTTGGCGAGATGGCCGATTTCAGCAGCCGCGGCCCGGTGATGGCAGATGGTTCAGGGCGCATCAAACCGGATATCGTCGCCCCTGGTGTGGATGTGATGTCCTCGCTCCCTGGGGGAACGTACGGCCAAAACAGCGGCACGTCGTTTTCGGGTCCGCATTTGGTGGGTGTGGTGGCTCTGATCTGGTCTGCCCAGCCGGCGCTGATCGGAGATATTGATGCGACCGAGCAACTCATCATCGATACCGCGCAACCCTTTACCGGCAATGCATCCCTGGGATGTTTTACGGGAGATGTCCCCAGCAATGCCTATGGGTATGGCATGGTGGACGTCTATGCGGCAGTGAAACAAGCATTGGGAAAATAAAGAACCGAAAAGGTCAAGTAGGCACGGAGGCGCAAGATCGTTCTCGGCGCTTCCGTGCCTACCTTTTCATAAGTACCCCTGAATAAAAAACCAATATCCACTCGCGGCGACTCTGTGGGAAAATAGCGGGAATTCGCACGACCCATCCATTTGCCAAAGGATACAACCCATGAAACGAAGTATAAAGATAATCCTTGGGGTTATCGCTGCTTTATTGATTTTTGCCACGGGCGGTCTGTTGTGGAAGACCCGCCAGGAAGCCTATAACCTGCTACACTCGCCGATGGCGACGCGCAAACTTCCCGAAGAGACCCCGGTCGATTACAACCTGCCCTATGAAGATATCACCGTCACCAATCCAGACGGTATGAAACTTGCAGGCTGGTTCATCCCGTCTGAAAATGGCGCGGTCATCATCATGCAGCACGGTTACAAATCCACTCGTAAGGAATTGCTCAACGAAGCGGAGATGATGCACCGGCATGGCTATGGCGCTTTGATCACATCCATCCGCGCGCACGATTACAGCGAGGGCGAACTCATCACCCTTGGCGTGTATGAAACGGCGGATATGGAAGCGTGGTATCAGTACCTCCTGACGCGCGACGATATCGATCCCGACAAGATCGGCATCCTTGGCAATTCCTATGGCGGTATGTTGTCGATCCAATATGCCGCGCAGAACGAGAACATCAAAGCCGTGGTGGCCAACAGCGCCTTCTCCTCCATGCCCGATACGGTGGCAACCAGCGTCACCCATTTCACGAACCTGCCCGAGTTCCCGTTCGTGCCGCTGATCGTCTTTTGGGCGGAGACCGACACCGGTGTCAAAATGGAAGAGATCGATGCCACCAAATGGATCCCGCTCATCAGCCCGCGCCCGGTCTTCCTGATGCAGGGCGGAGCGGATACGGTCATTTCGCCGCAGAGCGGGCAGCGCCTGTACGACGCCGCAAAGGAACCCAAAGAGTTGTGGTTCGACCCCGAACTCGGCCATGTGGAATTCGACAAGGAACGCGCTGAAGAATATGAAGCGCGCGTCTCCGCTTTCTTCGACCAATATTTATTGGGAAAATAAAATGGCCAAGGTTACCCGTCCTAAATTGCCAAAGGGTTATGTCGATAACCCGGTCTCTGAAGTGCCGTGGGAGCATGTAGAGCAGCGAATGAGCGAGTCGGTCAATTACTGGCTTTGCACCGTCTACCCCGATGGCCGCCCGCATGTTGTGCCGCGTTGGGGTGTGTATCTTGATGGGAAGTTCTATTATGATGGCAGCCCTGAAACCCGCCATGCCCGCAACCTGGAGCACAACTCGAACGTGACCCTGCATCTCGAAAGCGGCAACGACGTGATCATCATGGAAGGGATCTCGAGCCCCGCTTCCAAACCGGACCCGGAACTGGCTCAACGTCTCTCGGCCGCATACACGCTGAAATATGCCTCCGACGGCTACGCCCCCAAGCCCGACCAATGGGACGAAGGTGGCCTGTTCATTTTCACTCTGCGTCAATGTCTGGCATGGACGAAGTTCTTCGAGAACCCGACCAAGTTCATTTTTGAATAAGGCTCCGATGTTGATCTACCTCCTTCAAGGCCTTGGCTTTGGTCTGGCGGCCGCCTCGCAGATCGGACCGTTCCAAATGTTCCTGATCTCGCAAGCCTTAACCCGCGGCTGGAAGCACACCCTGCCCAGCGCGTTCGCCCCATTTTTGAGCGACGGCCCGATTATTTTGCTCAGTGTGCTGGTGCTCAGTCAATTGCCGGAATGGACTCAACGCGCCATGTACATCGTCGGTGGACTTTTCGTTCTGTATCTGGCCTACGGATCGTTCAAATCGTGGCGGGAGTTTGATGGGACTTTGGCCCATCCTGAATTGTCGGGCCAGCAGACCATTTTTAAAGCGGCGATGACGAACGCCCTCAGCCCGGGCGCCTATCTTTTTTGGATGTTCGTGACCGGCCCGATCCTCGTGCAAGGCTGGCGGGAAACGCCCATGAATGGACTGGGTCTTTTGCTCGGCTTTTATTCTGCTTTTATTATGAGCCTGATGTTGATGATCGTTGCTTTTGGCGCGGCGTCCCGTTTGGGGCCCAGGATCAACCGCGCATTGCTGGGCATTTCCAGCGTCTTTTTATTCGGCTTTGGGTTGTTCCAATTATGGAAGGGAGTAGTGTAATGAATATTGTGCTTGTGCATGTACACGTCAAGCCGGAGTCTGTCGAAGCCTTCAAACAGGCGACGATTGAAAACGCATCCAATAGCGTGAAAGAGGAGGGGATTGCACACTTCGATGTGATTCAACAAAACGAGGATCCCACCCGCTTCATTCTTGTAGAAGTGTACAGATCCGCAGAGGCATCTGCTGCCCATAAAGAGACGGCACATTATCTCAAGTGGCGTGACACAGTGGCAAAGATGATGGCAGAACCGAGGCAGGGTATTAAGTACAACAATATATTTCCAGAAGATGGTGGATGGTAGGGCCTCGAACGACTCCAGTCGTTCGTTTGCATCTGCAACGTCTGGAGACTTTGCAATCCATTTCAGCCGGGAGGTGACGGGCATGCCTTCATTTGAATTTGCAACATCGAATCGGATCGTATTCGGCGCAGGGAAACTCTCCGGGTTGGGGGATTCGCTCCAAGGACGTGCGAAGCGTCTGTTATTGGTGCGGGGCAGGTCGTCTGATGCGATCCCGCGTGTGAGGGAGATCCTCTTTGAGCAGGAAATTTCCTTTGATGAGTTCGAGGTTCACGGTGAACCAACTGTGGATGTAGCGCGGGAGGGTGCGCGGGCGGCCGAGGGCTGTGATTTGGTGATCGGCCTCGGCGGCGGGAGCGTGCTGGATGCGGGCAAGGCGATCGCGGCGCTGGCGACGAACCGCAACGATGTGTTGGATTATTTGGAAGTTGTCGGCAAAGGACAGCCACTCACGGAGAAGCCGTTGACGTTTATTGCCATCCCAACCACGGCAGGCACGGGCACGGAGGTGACGCGCAATGCAGTGTTGGATGTGCCGGAGCATGGAGTGAAGGTCAGTTTG
>DAOQBX010000139.1:0-5303 GCA_035340155.1 Anaerolineales bacterium
GTGGGACAATATCCATCGGAGCATCATAGATTTCCTCGGCCGAATCCACTACCAGTTTGACAAAGGGATGATCCGGGTTGGTCCGCGCTGCGGGTTCGCCTCCGAGGAAGTCGATCTTCACGTCGCTGAAGCCTTCCGCATCGAGATGCACCCGCAGTTTCTTCAGAATATCCTCGGGTTTTTGCGCCGGGACGAGGCGAAAATCCACTTTGGCAGATGCGAATGCAGGCTGTACAGTCTTGGAGCCCGGACCCTGGTAACCGCTGGTCAGGCCGCAGACCGTACAGGTCGGCGTGAAGACTTCTTCGACTTTGAGGTCAATGCCACCTTTGATGCCTTTGATGAATTCTTTTACCCCGAAACGCTTTTTATACTCATCTTCCAGGTCGGGGAGTTTTTTCATGAACTCGATATCCCGTTCTGTTGGCTGGATGACGTCATCATAAAAGCCGGGGATGCGGATGCGTTCATCCGGCCCCTTGAGCGTGTTCAACGCCCAGATCAGTCGCCACGCTGCATTCGGAAAGATGCTGCCTCCGATTCCTGAGTGAACATCGGTGCCCAAGGAAGTAACTGAGAGTTCAACATAGCAAATGCCGCGCAAACCGAGATATTGCTGCGGGCGTTCGCGATGATCCACACCGCCGAATTCCCAGATGCAGGCATCGGCTTTAAGTTTGTCGAGATTTTTTGAGATGAAATCGTGCAGATGAACGCTGGCAGTTTCCTCTTCGCCTTCCACAATGAATTTAATATTACAAGGTAGTTCACCTTCTTCTGCCAGGATCGCATCGATGGCATGCAAGCGCGAGGTGAGATGGCCTTTGTCGTCACTTACACCACGGCCATACATCTTTCCGTCGCGGATCTCCGGCTTGAACGGTTCGCTATCCCATAACTCCAGCGGTTCCGGCGGCTGAACATCGTAATGATTATAGATGAGGAGGGTTTTGTCGCTTTTGCCTTTGCGTTCCCCGAACACCACCGGCGCTCCATCTGTCGACATGACCTCAGCGGTGAAACCGCGCTTTTCCAACATTTCCTTGACGATCTGGGCGCATTCTTTCAACCCGAGGTTTTGTGCGCTGATACTGGGTTGGGCTACGTACCGTTTAAGTTCATCGAGGCTTTGATCCAGATTTTTCTCGATGAAGGCATCTATCTTTTCGTACCCTTTCATGGTGTTCTCCTTTTTGGATTTGAAAATATGGTGGATGGATATTTACTTGTAAAAACCCATGATCCAATCTATTGAATAAGCGCCTGCGAAGGCGAACAGAGCCATTTTGATGATTTGACCTGCCCAGCAGAAGATCAGGAAGCGCCAGAACCTCATCCTGCTCATTCCGGCGGCAATTCCTGCCAGATCGAAGAAAGGATTGGGAATCGCTGATAGAACGAGGATCGCCCAGCCGCCGTATTGTTGGATCCACGGGCTGATCTTTTCATATGCGCGGGTATTTTCGACTACAGCTTGTCCGGAGAATCCAGCTAAATATCCTGAGAGTTCGCCTATGGCTCCGCCTGTCCCTGCCGCGAGCGCCACGCCTATGGGATTAAAGATACTTCCCATTGCAAATACAACTGCTACCCCGGGGGCTGGTAAAAAAACAGTGGCATTTGCCAGCAACGCGATCAGAAAAATGCCCGGGTAACCATAGGCAGCAAAATCCTGCACATGGTCACGGATACTATACACATAGGCCATGATGCTGATAACAGCGAGGATCGCAATGATGCGTAGGAGTGTGGTTTTTGGTTTTGTGGGCAGTTTAACATCCGGCCTTGAATTCTCAAGGCCGGATGTTTGGGGTTTTGTTTTGGCTGGGGGCGGCCCGGATCTGCTTTTACTTCCCTCTTTATTGCTTTGGGGGGCAACCTCTTCGCTTTTTGACCCTGCGGGCTTTTTGCTACTCGGTCTCTTCGATGGTGACACGGATGATCTTCACAGCCGGCGCGTTGGCGTTATTCGGATCGCGCGGCGGGATGGACATCAGCACATCCAGGCCTTCCACTACCTGACCGAAGACACTGTGGCGGTTATCCAGGTGTGGGGTTGCGAGGTGGGTAATGAAAAATTGCGAGCCGTTGGTGCCAGGTCCCGCATTCGCCATGGACAGAATACCCTGCTTGCTGTGCTTCAGACTCGGGTGGAACTCATCTTTGAAATTATAGCCCGGGCCACCACGGCCGGTGCCAGTCGGGTCACCGCCTTGTGCCATGAAGTTGGGAATTACACGGTGGAAGATAACGCCATCGTAGTACCCTTCGCGGGAAAGGAACACAAAATTATTAACGGTAACAGGGGTCTTGTCAGCGAACAACTCGATAACCATGGTGCCTTTATCGGTCTCCATGTGCGCCTTGTATTTTTTCTTTGGGTCGATCTGCATCTCGGGCGGCTTGTTCCATTGCTTTGCCATTCGGGTCTCCTTGGTTGATATTGATATGCCGCCGGGGATCTCCGGCGGAGATTCACTTAAGCAGGGTTTCGATCCGCGCCACGACCATGTCCAGCGCGGCGACGTTATGCCCACCTTCAGGAATGATGACATCGGCATAACGTTTGGAAGGTTCGACAAACTCCAGGTGCATCGGACGCACCGTGGCTTCATATTGTTTTATCACAGATTCAGTGGTGCGTCCCCGCTCGGTGATATCCCTGTGCAGGCGGCGGATGAAGCGAATATCCGCATCGGCATCCACAAAGATCTTTATATCGAATAATTTTCGCAGTTCCGGCTCCACGAAGATCAAGATACCTTCCACCAGGATCACATTTCGTGGTTCCACAGTGAAGGTCTGGTCTGTACGGCTGTCTGTGGAAAAATCGTAAATAGGGACAGCAACCGGTTTGAGATCGCGCAAGGTCAGGACATGCTCGATCAGCAATTCCGTTTCAAGCAGGTCGGGATGATCGAAATTTACCAGGTTGTGTTGCGATGGCAACAGGCCGCTCAAGTCCTTGTAGTACGAATCGTGTTGGAGATAAGCGATCTTGTCCGCGCCAACCCTATTCAATATTCCCTGCGCGACTGTTGTCTTTCCAGAACCGGATCCACCTGCGATCCCAATGACGAGTGGAACTTTGTGCATCATGGAACCGATTATACCCATGCAAATATTATTTAGCACCCCCGGAAAACAAACGGCTCCGGCGGGACCCGGAGCCTGTTCGCAAAAAAACGGCATTTACTTTCGCTGAAAACTTCTTGTGAGCGCGTTCCAGATCGGGCAGCGATCGTACACTCCGAGAAAAGCGAGAACGACGCCAATGCCCACTACCAGCCAATTGCCGTTGACAACACCTATGGCGAGGAACAGGCCACCTGCTCCCAGACGCAGCATCCGGTCAAACGGAGTTAGTGGAACTTTCACCTCATTGCCTTCTGAAAGGGACTGGAATATTGTGCGATATCCGGCCTCGGGTTGCGCGCCTGTTACCCGTGCAACTTCCCGGCCATTCCGAAAAGCAAGCACGGTCGGAATACCGAAGATGCGGTTCCCTTCGATTACCTCCCGAGCCTCATCGGCATTGATGGGCAGGAAATCAACAGACTCGCCGTACTCCTTCGCCAGTTTTTCAAGAATGGGCTTTGTCATTCGGCACGGTCCGCACCAGGGTGCCCAAAAATCAACCACGACAGGTTTTGGGGAGTTTGCAATCTTTTGTTGGAATTCGATTTTGTTCATGGCAAAATGTTGGAGCGGACGAGTTCTCGTCCGCTCCAGTGATTTGACTAACCTTTGTAGGTGCTGAGTTTGAAGGGGGCGTAAAGCGGGCAGAAGGCCACAATGGCGGTCAGAAGGAACACCGCTCCGAGCACGAGCAGAACGATGCCGAAGGTGCCGGTCACGATGCCGCCGAAGTACAAATAGGCGAACACTGCAGCGAGCACGACACGGACGATACGATCGAGGTTGGACAAATTGCGTTTCATGGAAATTTCTCCTTTGGATATTTTGTTTGATGCCCCCAGTATAGGAGTTATTTTGTCCGTTGTCTGTGACAATGTCACACAAGTGAGCGGGATTCCAGAAGGTCAAAATCAAGCACTTCCACTGTCCCACGCCCCGACCGGATGCTGCCATCGCTTACAAAATCTTCGAGCAGTCGACTGATCACCTCTCGCGAACTTCCCAATTCCGAGGCGATCTCTTGATGTGTAACCTTGATCGGGTTTTGATCGCGGCCACGTTTAAGTAAAAGCACTGCCACGCGCCGGTCCATGCGGTGAAAAGCCACTTCGTCCACGATCGCCATCACGGTGGATAAACGCTGGGATAGCAGGTCGAAGACGAAATCACGCCATAGTTCATAGTGGCCAACCCAATCTCGAAAGTTGTTGGCGGGGATCATAATCGCTTCTGCGTCTTCTTCCACGGTGGCGACCGCAGGGAAGGTCTTCTGGCTGAGAATGGCGTTGGCGGTCAGGATGCAGGACGATCCGTTCCCGAAGCGATAAAGGGTGATCTCGCGACCCGTATCTCCGATCTTGTACACGCGGACCACGCCGGAAATTAAAAGAGCGATTGCCTCCACACGGTCGCCTTCGAGAAAGACATCATGACCGGCGGGAATTCGAGCGAAAAAAGCCGTTCGCTTGAATTCCCGCGTGAAATCATCATTGGCATGACGTAGAAAAGGCAGCGCACCTAGGGCGCGCTCAAATTGCAGGGTATCGATCATTCATCGAAACTGTATGCGAGGCCGACTGTCCCCGGACCGGCGTGCGTTCCCACCACCGGGCTGACCTCTGTGAAGATCGTTTCAACGATCGGCATTGCCGCAGTAGCACGTTCAAGAAGATTCTTTGCGTCTTCAGCGGCGTTGGCATGCAGGGTCGCGACTCTCACATTGGATTTACCCTTGGTTTGTTCAGCCACCAATTCCAAAATACGTTCGTGTGCCTTGCTCTTGGTGCGGATGCGATCCACGCCCTCGACCTTCCCTTCCTGTACGGCGAGGATCGGCTTCAGGTTCAGGGCGGAGCCAAAGAAGCGCTGTGCTCCACCGATGCGCCCGCCGCGATGCAGGAATTCCAATGTGTCCACTGCAAAATAAACGCCAGTCCGCTTGTGGGCAGATTCGGCCTTGGCGATATATTCCTTAAGATCCATGCCGGCTTCCATCGCGCGTGCAGCGGTCAGAACTTGAAAACCGAGTGCCATGGCTGTGGATTGGCTGTCAATGATGGTCACTTTGCTTGCTGCGGCCCCCATCATTTCCTTGGCTTGCATTGCAGATTGCATCGTACCGGAGAGCCTGGATGAAATGAAGATGCCCAATACGTCATATCCCT
>DAOQBX010000140.1:0-5282 GCA_035340155.1 Anaerolineales bacterium
TTCCAGCTTGGAGCCGAGTCCCTGACAGTCAGGGCAGGCGCCTTGTGGCGTGTTAAAGGAAAAGGTGCGGGGTTCCACTTCCGGCACGGTCGAACCGTGTTCGGGGCAGGCCAGATGCTCGGAAAATTGCACATCCTCTTTTTTGTCGACCAGGTTGATGGCAAGATAGCCCTCGCCGAATTTAAGCGCAGTCTCCACCGAGTCGGTCAGGCGTGTACGGGCAGATCTTCTATCTTCTTTTTCGCCTTCGTGCGAAATGACAAGGCGGTCCACCACGGCCTCGATGGTGTGTTGTTTGTAGCGATCCAGTTCGATTTCATCATCGAGCGAATGAACGGTTCCGTCCACCCGGGCGCGGGTAAAGCCCGCTTTGCGGATCTCCTCAAAGACAGTTTGGTAGGTACCTTTACGTCCTCGTACCAATGGCGAGAGGATGAGGATGCGCGTGCCTTCGGGTAGTTTCTCGATGTGGTCCACGATCTCTTGGGCCGATTGTTTAGCCACTTCACGTCCGCATACCGGGCAGTGCGGAATGCCTGCTCGTGCAAACAACAAGCGCATGTAGTCATAGATCTCTGTTACCGTGCCGACGGTGGAACGCGGGTTATGGCTGGTGGATTTCTGGTCAATGGAGACGGCGGGGGAGAGACCATCAATGTAATCCACATCGGGCTTATCCATTTGGCCGATGAACTGACGCGCATACGCTGAGAGTGATTCGACATAGCGCCTCTGTCCCTCGGCGAAAATGGTATCGAACGCCAGCGACGACTTGCCCGACCCCGACAACCCGGTGATGACCACCAGTTTGTCGCGCGGAATTTCAACGGTAATGTTTTTCAAATTATGGACGCGCGCGCCCACGACACGGATGAAATCAGAGGACATACAATACCTTTTAATTGGAAATAGGAAGTGCCTAATTATAGCACATGCGTTCTGTAAATCAAAACTCAGTGAATTTTCGAAAATCGATTATACCAACCGGCTCACCTTACAGCGGTATCCCGGTTGATTGCCCGGTGTGTGCTTAAAATGAAATTGAAATGGCGCATGTTATACTCGGTGCAACTTATTAAATCCGGTGGTGTTATTTCCTTTAAATCCACCGGTAAGGTTTTCACTTTGTCGGAACTGGAATATAACGAAGAAGAAGTTCTTGCCCGTGCTTCGCAGGGTGACCGGGAATCTTTTGGCCAACTCTATGAGCATTACGTGGAACGCATCTTCAACTATGTGTATTATCGCACCGGGAACGCACACGATGCCGAAGACCTGACGGCGCGTGTCTTCCAGCGGGCGATGAACCACATAGTGAAGTATACGGATCGCGGCGTTCCATTTTCGGCATGGTTGTATCGCATCGCTCACAACCTGGTGGCCAACTGGCACCGCGACCGCAGCCGCAAGCAGGAGATCCCGCTGGACGACCTGCCGATACTGCCAACCAAGGGTGACCACCCCGAACGGAATCTCGTCTATTCCCAGGAGCAGGAGACCCTTTTGCGGATGATCCGCAAACTGCCACCCGAACGTCAGAACCTGCTCATCCTCAAATTCGTGGAGAACATGTCTAATGCCGAGATCGGCAAGATCATGGGTCGAAGCGAAGGGGCTGTGAAGAGTCTTTATCACCGCACTCTTCTGGCCTTGCGAGACCAACTGGAGGATCAAAACCTAAATCTCGAAGGAGAATAACATGCTACGAATTGTGACCGACGGTGCCGTGGATCTGCCCGCTGAATGGTATCAGCAATACGATATCCAGCGCATCCCGATCAACATTCATTTCGGCGAGGAAAAGACCTTCATTCAGGACGAGGAACTTGACCTGAACGGGTTCTATAAACTGGTGGATAGCAAAAGCCTCCCGCATCCCAAGACCTCCCAGCCTTCGCCTCATCAGTTCGTGGAATTTTATAAAAAGATCGCCCAACCCGGTGATACCATTCTTTCCATTCATATCACTAGTAAACTTTCGGGTACTTATGCTTCGTGTGTAACTGCATCGCAGGAACTCAAAGGCACGTACAATGTTGTCCCCGTGGATACGCTCTGCGGCTCGATGGGCACTGCTTTCATGTGCCGTTCGGCCCGGACGATGGAAAAGGCCGGAAAAAGCGTGGACGAGATCGTTAAATTCATTGAAAGCGTACGCGGACAAACCCAGGTGATCCTGACCCTTGATACCCTTGAATATGCCCGTCGTAGCGGACGTGTAGGTACGCTTTCCGCAGCCCTTGCTTCCATGTTGAACGTTAAGCCCTTGGCTCTCTTGAAAGACGGCCTTGTGGAAATGGTGGATCGCGTCCGCACCCGCAAGGCAGCCATTGAACGTGTGTTGGAAATGGGCAAGGCCGCCATCGGTGATCGCCCTGCTTATGTTGGTGTTGTCCATGCCAACGACCTGGCTTCCGGTCAGATGTTGTTGGAAGAGGCGAAGAAGCATTTCAACGTCAAAGAATCGTTCCTGACCGACTTGTCCATTTCGCTCGCCATTAATTTTGGTCCCGGCACGGTGGGACTTATCCTCTATCCTGCAGAATAGTGAACTCGCATGACCCAGCCAGAAAAAACTCTTTCCTCCGAATCTGAATTACTCTCCCTTGAATCGCATCTCGCGCGGACCTTGAAACCGGTCACGCCTTCGAATGACCTGGTGCAACGCCTGCGTGGACGCATCCAAATGCCGACCCGCCGGGAGATCACCCTGCGCCTGACCGACTGGCGTAGACTATTTGTGGTGTTCGGCGGTGTGCTTTCTGGGATGGTCATGCTGTTGACGTTGGCGCGTGCTTTGTATTACATCTTCGGACGCCGAAGCGTCTTGTAGGTTCTTGATCTTGAAATTGCCCCCGGAGCGTTGCGCGTGCCGGGGGTTAGTTTTTTAACAGCCAGTCACACAAGGTGCGGGCTTCGGCTATCAGATCGGCCTCGACAGGGAGTTTGAATTCCTCTGTGACGCGTAAGGTCAAATGGTCAGCGATCAGTTTCAGGTCTGGGGGAAGAAGCGTGGATTCCTTGATGTGATTCAACAGGTCATAAGCGCTGCCGTTGGTGGAGCGGAGTCCACGCCTGTGGAGATGGTCCCGGATGGCCATGCCTGCTGCGCGGCGCACACAGACCCTGGCCTGGCCCTCGTTTCCCGCCAACCGGGCTTGCACAGCCTTTTCAAATTCCCGTTCCATTTCGACAGAAAGATTATCCATGCAGGCGATTATAATTCTTGAAATTACTTTGGAGGCAGTCCATGAAATTGAAGTTGTTTAACTTGCTTATTTTGTTGGTGGTTTTTAGTTTAGCCGTCTCTGCCTGTGGCGGAGTAGAGCCTATATATTTGGATGCCGTTGAGGCCGAGGAAACCCAGGCGACGGAAGTCGTTGAGTCTGTTGAGACAAGCAACTTGGGCGAACCAGCTCAGGTGAAAGGTTCCTTTACTGTCACAAACAACATTGCTTTTACCTATTATGTTGAGAACGCCGTTGCGTTATTGGATATGACTGGTTTCGTTCTGCGGGATAGGGAGTGGGAATTGCCGGTGGACTCGCAGGTGCTGGGATATATGACCTACGATCCCGAAGCGCTTGGCGGCGAATTTGACGTGAACCTGCCGGTTCAACCCGAAGGCGAATTCAACGATGTGGACAACGACAACCAGCAGGATCAAGGTGTGCAGATCTTTGTGGTGGGCTATTCACCAAACCTGTATGGAGGACCATTTTCAGCGGGGGATGATCGCTCGCTTGGATGGCCTTCCTATCTGGCTTCCATTCAGACCGATACTGAAAACGACAATGAGGTGACCGGCGGCAAGATAATTATCTGGTCACCGAATTCGGACCAGCAGTTTCCTACTGCATTTGGCACCGATGGCCTGCTTTTTACCTCCGATGACCCGACGGGGTCGGTTGGCGCGGGCTACACCATTGTGGACTTGGACACGGATCCCTTTACCTTCGAGAAGAGGCCTGTTGCCGAAATGACCTTGTACGAACCCGCCGACGTGGCGGTGAAGGATTATTCCGAACTCTCATATACCGAGGCGTTCGACAGCATGTTCGAAGTGGTACGCAAGGAATATGCCTTCAATGGCATCGAAGGCAAACAACCGGACTGGGATGCGTTGTATGCTGAATTGAAGCCTCGCGTTGAACAGGCTGAGAAGGATAACGACCCCGAGGCCTTATATCTGGCGCTTCGCGATTACACCCGGGCATTCAAGGACGGTCACGTCGGTTTGGATGGCGGCGATTATACTAATAATGATTTTGCCGAGTCGACCGGCGGTGGATTTGGATTTGCGATTCGTGAATTGGACGATGGACGTGTAGTCGTCATTTATGTCACCGAGGGTGGACCTGCGGCGGAAGCAGGTATGCAAGTTGGCGCCGAAGTGACCGCCTTCAATGGTAAGCCGATTGGGGATGCAATTGGCAAAGTACGGCCTTTCACCATGCTATCATCTGATTTTGCGATCCGTTACCAGCAGGCGCGTTATCTGCTTCGTACCCCCCTCGGCGAGAAGGCTGAGGTGACCTTTACCAATCCTGGTGGCTCTGAACAGACCGTCACACTCACTACAAGTAGTGAGCGTGATTCATTCAGCCGCACATCCATTTATTTTGGCGTTGACCTGGATAGCATTCTGCCGGTGGATTCAGAGATTATCACTCAGGGTAACTCTCAAATCGGTTACATTCGAATAAACAGTAATTTCGACGATTTGAATCTAGTCATCCGCCTTTTCGAGCGTGCGTTGCAGCAATTTAAAGCGCGAGAGGTGGCAGGTATCATCATTGATATGCGATATAACAGTGGCGGCGCAAATCTTGGGTTGGCGGGCTTGCTTACCGACCAGGAAATTCCGCTTGGACAGTTGGAATACTATAGCGAAGCAACGGGTAAATTCGAACCAAATGGCTTGCCGGAAAAGGTTTTGCCAAACGAAAACCAATATCGTTTCGACAAGATGGTTCTATTGGTGGGGCAAGCCTGCTCCAGCGCATGCGAGATCGAAGCCTATGGATTTAGTCAGGTGCCCGGTATGATCACCGTGGGTCAATACCCGACGAACGGCGTAGAAGCTGAAGTGGCGCGCGGGCAATTTGTCTTGCCGGATGGGTTTGCCTTGCAAATCCCGACGGGGCGCTTCACCCTACCCGATGGCAGCATCTTCCTCGAGGGGCAGGGTGTCCAGCCGACACTTCGCATTCCGGTGGACGAATCGAACGTTTATAGCACCGAAGATTTTGTCCTTCAAACAGGGATTCGAGCCTTATT
This sequence comes from Anaerolineales bacterium, assembly GCA_035340155.1. Taxonomy (GTDB): domain Bacteria; phylum Chloroflexota; class Anaerolineae; order Anaerolineales; family Villigracilaceae; genus Villigracilis. The sequence goes on from DAOQBX010000140.1 coordinate 5,281, forward strand.
GG
>DAOQBX010000141.1:0-5259 GCA_035340155.1 Anaerolineales bacterium
CAATAGATTCAACCAGAGCAGTTGCAGCGGCAGCAAGGGCAGCGGTTTGCCCAGGAATGGGGCGATCAACATCACCAGCACCTTGCCGATGTTGCCTGCGACGCTGAAACGCACGAACTTGCGGATGTTGTCATAGATGGTGCGGCCTTCCTGCACTGCTGCAACAATGGTCGCGAAGTTATCATCGAGCAACACAAGGTCAGACGCTTCCTTGGAAACATCCGTGCCGGTAATGCCCATCGCCACGCCGATGTCCGCTTTGCGCAGGGCGGGCGCATCGTTCACGCCATCGCCGGTCATCGAGACGATGTGACCTTTTTCTTGCAGGGCTTGTACGATCCGAAGTTTATGCTCCGGCGCCACCCGGGCAAAGACACTGACCTCATCCACTACATTTTTCAATTCGGCAGGGGAGAGGTTTTCGATCTCAATGCCGGTCAGGGCCCGGCTGTTTTCTGTGATGCCTAATTGGCGTGCAATTTCGATGGCTGTCAACGGGTGGTCGCCGGTGATCATGATCGGGCGAATGCCTGCACGCTTGGCCACGGCCACGGCATCCTGTACTTCAGAACGCGGCGGGTCGATCATGCCGAACAGGCCCACCAGGGTGATGTTCTGTTCAAGGTCGGTCTGGATGATCTCAGGGATGGAATTCATCAAACGGAAGCCGACGCCAAGGACGCGCATGCCTTTTTTGGCAAGGCGTTCATTCGCCGCTTCAATTCTGGACCTCCAGCCTGCATCCAGCGGAAAGGATTTCCCCTCCACCCAGACATGGCTCGTAATATCCAAAAGGCCGTCCACACCACCTTTGGTAAAAGCGATATAGCGTTTATCGCCGATGTCCAGTCCCGAAAGCACGGTGGGATCGTATTGGGTCAAGTGATGCGCGGTGGTCATGCGCTTGCGTTCCGAATCGAAGGGCAGTTCCGCCGTGCGTGGAAAGGAACTGTCGAGCGTGGATTTCCAATAACCCATCTTGGCGGCGGCCACCACCAGTGCGCCTTCGGTCGGGTCGCCGAGGGTGTGGAAGCGATCGTCCCCTGCGTCGATCAGCTGCGCATCATTGCACAGGCTGCCGCCGATCGCTGCCAGCGACAGAGAGGATTGGACCGGCGTTCCCAGGTTGCGGGTGGCGCGAAGCGATCCGCCGCGTTCCACTTCTTCCGTCAGGTCGAGGGCATGTTCCGCCACATCCAGCACCACCACGGTCATGCGGTTTTCGGTCAGTGTGCCGGTCTTGTCGGAGCAGATGACCGTGACCGAACCGAGAGTTTCGACAGCCGGGAGCTTGCGAATGAGCGCCTGGCGTTTCAACATGCGTTGGGCGCCGAGCGCAAGCGTGATGGTGACTACGGCTGGCAGGCCTTCCGGTACGATGGCAACGGCCACGCTGACGGCGGTCAGCAACATGTGACGAAGTTCATCACCGCGCAGGAGACCCATTACAAAGATAAGCGCAGCGATGGCAACGCCGATGACTGCCAGAGTCTTGCCAAGCGAGTCGAGCCTGCGCTGCAGCGGGGTCTGTTCCTGCTTCACCTGCTGGATCATGTCCGCGATCTTGCCGAGTTCGGTATGCATGCCTGTGGCGACAACGAGGGCCAGTCCGCGTCCCTGCGTGATGATCGTGCCCATGTAGGCCATATTGCGCCGGTCGCCCAGCGGAAGGTCTTCGTTGGAAAGGGCCACGGTATGTTTTTCAATGGCCTCGGATTCGCCTGTGAGCGCCGCCTCTTGAATGCGGAGGTTGACCGCTTCGAGCAGGCGCAAGTCTGCCGGGATGACATTGCCCGTTTCCAGTTGGATCACATCGCCGGGGACGAGGTCACGCGCAGAGATCTCCTGCACCTTGCCGTCGCGCAAGACGCGCACATTCGGCACTGACATTTTCTTGAGCGCCGCAATGGCCTGCTCAGCGCGGTATTCTTGAATGAAACCGAGCATGGCGTATAAGGCCACAATGGACAGGATGGCAACGGTATTCTTGGTGTCACCCAGAAGCCCCGCCACCACTGCCGCGCCGATGAGGATCAGCACCATCGTTGCAGTGATCTGTTCCCACAGGATCTGCAGCGGGGTGCGTCCGCCGCGCTCGATCAGCTCATTCGCGCCATGTCTGGCTTGCGCCTCGCTGACTTGCGCGGAATTCAGTCCCGTCTCTGAAGATGAGCCAAGTTCGTGAAGTGCTGTATTGGTTTCGAGGGTATGCCAGTTCATGGGTTTCCTATGCTTAATGGTTTGAAGCGCTGGTATCGCGCCCCTTCGTTAAAGTCCGTTTATCGCAGTGGCTGCCTGTCGCAGCGCCGTGCGGATCATCAAATACTCGGTGATGTTTTCTGCGGTAATAATACCAACCAATCGGCCGGAATGGGTTACTGGCAGGGCCGGAAACCCGGATTCTTGAATGCGCATCAAGGCTACTTCGACCATATCGTACGAATCCACTTCGGGCGGGGTGTTGCGCATCACCGCAGCAACCGCGATGCTTTTTCCATGCCGGGTGAGGGCGCTGAGAAAGTCGTCCCGCGTTACCACGCCGACCACACGCTCATCCCCGTCTATTACTGGGAAGTCATGCTGGGTACCCGCCAGGATCAACTGCGCCATGCGCTCAAGTGGGTCACGCGGCGAAAGACTTTTGTAATCTGTCAGCATGGCGCGTCCCACCGGTATGCCGCTAATAACATTCTTCATTTGAACTGCGCTGGCTTCCTGGGATGCGCCGATCCAAATGAAAAAGGCGATGAACAGCAGCATGGCATTTCCGAACAGGCCGATCAACCCGAACAATAAGGCCATGCCCTGGCCAATGCTTGCCGCGACTTGGGTTGCACGTACATAATCCATGCGCATGGCAAGGAGCGCTCGAAGCACCCGTCCGCCATCCATGGGAAAGGCTGGAAGGAGGTTAAACAATACCAACGAACCATTCACCGCCACTACACGTTCGAGGAAACTACCCGAAGCCACGGTCAGTTCACTGAGCGGCACTAGCTGCCCGGTCAGGTTTAGATACGTGAACAGCCCTACTGCGATGACGACATTTACAGCGGGTCCCATCAATGCAACCCATAGTTCTTCGATGGGCCGTTCCGGCATCCGCTCGAGGCGTGCCACCCCGCCAATGGGGTAGATGGTAATGTCACGCGTCTTGATTCCATACTTGCGGGCGGTGAGGGCATGTCCGTATTCATGCAAGATCACGCAAAGGAACAATGTCAGGATAAAGCCCACACCTTTCAGGGCTTCAAACCAGTTCTGGTGTTCCAGCCAGTGACTGTAGCCAACCCATCCGATCAACAGTAAAAAGGTGGCATGAATATAAACCTCAATGCCGGCAAATTTTCCTAATTTCCACTGCCATTTCATCGTAGTCTCCTTTATAAACTTGGACGGCATTGTACAATGAATATATTAGAAAAATGTTATAAAAATTCTATCAGAGACTCTCAGGATGAGTACGCCTCACACACCGCTCAGAATGGACCGGCCTCTCGGTCCTGTGGCTACTGCCGAATAAAAAATTCCGCCGATAAGGCGGAATTTTTTATTCTTTTTTGTGACGAGTTACTTGATCAATCCCAATTTCTTTCCAGCGGTTCCAATGACGTCCATCGCGCGTTCGATCTCGCTCGATTCATGCCCGGCGGTGACGGTGGCGCGCAGGCGGGCCAATCCCTCGGGCACGGCAGGGGAGACGACCGGCAGCACGAAGACATCGTTGTGTTGGCTTTCACGCGTCATGGCAAAAGCCACATCGTCCTGTCCGCACAACACCGGCACAATGGCGGTCTCGGTCAGCATGGTATCGAAGCCCATGCTCTTCAACCCGCCGATGAATTGCTGGGTGTTCTGGTTGAGTTTTTCGAGGCGCCAGGGTTCATCAAGGATGACCTTGAAGGCCTCATTGGCGGCGGCGGCCTGAGCAGGCGGCAGCGCCGCCGAGAAAATGTAGGCGCGGCTGGCGTGGCTCAGGTAGGTGATGATCTCCTTGTTGGCGGCTACATACCCGCCGACGGAAGGAATGGTCTTGCTCAGCGTGCCCATTTTGATGTCGATGCTGCCGAGCATATCGAAGTGTTCTTCGATGCCGGTACCGGTCTTGCCAAGGACACCCACCGAGTGCGCCTCGTCGATCATGAGCCAGGCATTGTACTTCCGGCTCAGTTCCACGATCTTTGGCAGGTCAATAATGTCACCATCCATGCTGAAGACGGAGTCCGCGACCACGAGTTTGGCCACATCGGCCGGCGCGTTCTTGAGCAGGCCTTCGAGGTGCTCCATGTCGTTGTGACGGAAACGGCGAAACTCCGCGCCGGACATCAAACAACCGTCCACAATGGAAGCGTGGTTCAATTTATCTGAAAATACGTAGTCGCCGCGTCCGACCAGGGAGGAGATTACGGTCAGGTTGGTGGCGTAGCCGGAGGAATAGGTTACAGCGGCCTCGGCGTGTTTGAAGTGGGCAATGGTCTCTTCGAGTTCCTTGTGGATGCCCAGAGTTCCAGCAAGCATGCGCACACCGTTCGTACCGGTGCCATATTTGTCCACAGCCTTTTTAGCGGCTTCGTTAATGCGCGGGTGACCGACCAGCCCCAGGTAACTGTAAGAAGCGTACATCCCCATTTCCCGCCCGTTCACCCGCACCTTCATCCCCGGCAAAATGTCGCTCACCGGCATGTTATAGAAGTGCAGGTCGTTTTCCTTTAATCGGGTCACTCTGTCTGTAAACGCCCGGACCCGGCGGGTCACGGTATCGTTGGTATTATGAAAATCCATTTAATGCCTCCGAGATTAGAATGGCACAAGTGTAGCCGAGGGGTATGGTTCTGTCTAGTTGGGAATTAAAGAAGCGACTCCAACGTCTGGAGATGTTGGAGCCCATGCCGTCAACCTGCCAATTTTTTCAATTCGGCTTCATCAATGATCTTGACCCCCAGCGACTTTGCCTTTTCGAACTTCGAACCAGGGGCCTCGCCCAGCACAAGATAACTGGTCTTTTTACTCACACTGTCGGTGACCTTGCCGCCGTTGCTTTCGATGAACTCCTTGGCATCGTCGCGGGAGAAATTGGGCAGCGTGCCGGTGACCACAAAGGTCAGGCCGGTAAACGCCCCTTCTTTTTTCTTTTCATCTTTTTGCATTTGAGGGTCGAGCCCGGCAGATTTCAACTTTTTCAATAATTTTTGATTGGCCGGGCGCGCAAACCAATCCACAATGGATTCGGCGATGTTCGGTCCCACCCCTTCGATCAGT
>DAOQBX010000142.1:0-5259 GCA_035340155.1 Anaerolineales bacterium
GAACGGAATTCCCAAGGATTTTAAGTTCCAGTTGTTGCCGCCAGATTGGGATCGCTTCACACCGTTAATGGAAAACTCCATCCGTCGTGTGCCTGCAGTGGCGAATGCCGAGGTTAAATTATTGCTCAACGGTCCTGAAGGCTTCACTCCGGACGGAGAATTCCTGCTCGGCCCCACTTCTGTAAAAGGCTTTTGGGTGGCGTGCGCCTTCTGCGCGCATGGACTCGCGGGCGCGGGCGGCATCGGCAAAGTGATGGCTGAATGGATCGTGGATGGCAACCCCGAGTGGGATGTATGGCGCCTGGATGTGCGCCGTTTTGGCCCGAACTACAACAGCCTTGATTACGCTGTGGCGCGTACCTTCGAAACCTACACCCAATATTATGATATCCACTTCCCGGGTGAAGAGAGAATGTCCCGCCGCAGTGTGCGCACCTCCCCCACCTATTTCCGCTTGCGCGACCTCGGTTGTCAATTCGGCGAGAAGATGGGTTGGGAACGCCCTAACTGGTTCCGCATTTATGAAGAACCAGCGACGCACGGACATGAGCCACGTGGCTGGGCAAAACACAACTGGAGTCGCGCCATTGGTCATGAACACCTAATGACCCGCGAGAACGCAGGCCTGTTCGATGAAACTTCGTTCAACAAGTTTGAAGTGCGAGGACCTGGCGCATTGAAGTTCCTCAATACAGTGTGTGCAAACCAGATCGATGTCCCCGTAGGTACACTTGTCTACACGCAAGCACTCAACAAACGCGGCGGCATCGAATGTGACTTCACCGTCAACCGGCTTGCCGAAGACCGCTTCTTCATCGTGACCGGTACGGCCTTTGGTCAGCACGATATGTCCTGGCTTTCCCTGCAAATGCCGGAAGATGGCAGCGTGACTCTTGAAGATGTCGGCTCGAACTACGCCTGTATCGGTTTGTGGGGACCGAAAGCACGCAAGATCCTCGAAAAAGTGACAATGGATGATGTCTCCAACGAAGGCTTCCCTTACATGACCTCAAAGCGCATGAACGTGGGCGATGTGCCTGTGCTCGCTTCGCGCGTGACCTATGTCGGTGAGCTGGGCTGGGAGTTCTACTGTCCAATGGAATATGGTTTACGCTTGTGGGACACGCTCTGGGAAGCGGGCAAACCCGAAGGTATGGTGGCTGCTGGTTACAAGGCCATCGAATCCCTGCGCCTCGAAAAGGCCTACCGCTATTGGAGCGGAGAGATTTCGCCGGATTACACGCCTTATGATGCCGGCCTCGGTTTCGCTGTAAAACTCGACAAGGGTGATTTCATCGGCAAGGAAGCACTGGTCAAACAAAAGGCGGAGGGGCTCACCCGCAAGTTATGCACCATGGTCATTGCTGATGACCGCACCATCATGCTGGGCAAGGAACCCATTCGTACCAGCGAAGGTAAAACGATCGGCTGGGTGGCTTCCGGCGGGTTTGGGTATTCGGTCAACAAGTCGATCGCATATGCCTACCTGCCGTTGGAATACGCCAAAGCCGGTACAAAATTGGAGATCGAAACGTTCGGCGAACAGGTCGAGGCCGAAGTGGTCCAAACCGTGTTATGGGACCCGAAGGGAGAAAGGATCAAAGCGTAACCGGGCAGGAAGGGCCCGGGAAATACAAAAGCAAGTTCAAGGTCAGGTAATGAAGCGGCCTGATAATGCCAAAGGTCAGGCCGCAAAAAAATCCAATTCTTTCACAGAGGAAGGAACCAAAACCAATGAATACACTTGCCATCGATAAAGCCATCGCCAAGGTGCCGTTCCTGGCGGAATCCAAGAACGTCAAAAAGATCCCGTTGAGCGGCGGCATCACCAACTTGAACTTCAAGATCGAAGCGGACGGAAGGTCTTACGTCATCCGCCTTGCCGGTGAAGGGACCGACCAGCTGGGCATCAAACGTGATGTAGAGTTCGCCGCCAACAAGGCTGCCGGGGAACTGGGCATCGCACCTGAAGTTGTGTATTTCATTGAGCCGGAAGGATATATTGTGACCCGGTTCGTCACCGGAAAACGCATCATGCCGGAGGATATCGTCAAGCCGGATTACCTGATGCGTATCGCACAGAAATTGCGATTGTTCCACCGCAACGCCCCCAAACTTAAGGGCAACTTTAACGTGTTCCGCCGCGTGGAGATGCTGACCAAGACCGCCAAGGGCAAAGGCGCTCATTTCCCGGAAGACTGGGACTTCATCATGAAGAAAATGCGCGAAGCGGAAAAAGCATTGTTGAAAGACCCGTACATTCCCACCCCCTGCCATAACGATCTGCTCAACCTCAACTGGCTGGATGAAGAAGTGGCAGGCGACATCGGCGAGATTCGCCTGTTGGATTGGGAATACGCCGGCATGGGCGACATCTTCTTTGACCTTGGGAATTTCTCCCATCATCATCGCCTGAACGAGGAACAGATCCGCATCTTCCTAACCTCGTACTTTGGAGCCTTCACTGCCAAACATTATGCCCGTCTGAGAATCATGTGGGCCATGTCTGAGTTGCACGAAGCAATGTGGGGCACCACACAGACGGTCATCTCCAAACTGGAAGAGGACTTCCAGGGATACGCCAACTTGTGGTTCGGCCGTTACCGCATGCATGTCACCGATTTCCGCTGGGAGCAGTGGTTGAAGGATGCCGGGAAGAAGGGCAAGTAAGTCTGTACCTAATTAGTAGTTGCGTAAAGAAGAAAGCGAAAAGAAGTTGGTTTTCTTTCACCTTTCCTCTTTCGTTACAAAGTTTGAAACCTGAAAAGAAACCATAAGGAGTAACACATGTCTATAGTAAACGCAAAAGAGATCATGATCCCCGCTGCCAAAGCGGGCTACGCGGTTGGCGCCTTCAACGTGACCGACCTGCTGCAATTCGAAGCGGTGATCGATGCCGCCATCGAGACCAAGTCGCCGGTGATGGTGCAGACCTCGGTCAAACCTTCACAGTTCCTCGGCACAGATATGATGGTCGCCATCTACCGCACGCTCGCCGAAAAAGCGCCCGTGCCAGTTGTGCTGCACCTAGACCACTGCACCGAAATTGATTACTGCAAAAAGTGCGCAGATGCCGGTTATACCAACATCATGATCGACGCATCAAAACAATCCTACGAAGAGAACATCCGCCAGACCAAAGAAGTGGTGGATTACTGCCACAGCGTCGGCAACATCTCCGTCGAAGGCGAGCTGGGAACCGTGGGTGGCGTGGAAGACCAGATCAAAGTTGCAGAAGATGAAGCGCAACTTGCCAATCCCGAACAATCCGTCGAATTTGTCGAACGCACCGGCGTGGATATTTTTGCGCCTGCCATCGGCACTGCACACGGCGTATACAAGACCAAGAATCCGAAGATCGACACCGAACGTATGGCAACCATCCACAAGATGCTAAACGGCGGCGGGATCAAAACCCCCCTCGTCGTTCACGGCGGGACCGGCCTGCCCGAAGATACCATCAAAAAATTGCTCGCAGCGGGCGGCGCGAAGTTCAACGTCTCCACCGAGTTGAAGCGCGTACTGATCGATGCGAAGTACGAATACATCACCGCACACCGTGAAGAGTACGACCCCGGCAAATTGGATAAATTTGTCCGCGAAGCCACCAAGAAGGCCGTCATGCACTGGATGCAGATGATCGAATCGGTTGGCAGGGCATAATTGTAAATTACAAAGTACAGTCTACAAGTTGAAAACCGAAATCTTGTAACTGAAATATAAACAAATCAAATTGAATTGAGGAGAATTTTCAAATGAAAGAAATCGAAGAATATTACGCCCCGTGGGTCAAGGGCATTCCTATGTACATTTCTGAGCATATCGAACTGGCGTGGCGCAAGCCCGAACTTCACCGCATGATGTCCAACGAAAACCCGCTACCCCCTTCCGAGAAGGTGCTGGAGGCTATGTTCAAATACGCCAAGATGACCAACCGCTATCCAGATCAGGGCCTCATCGTCCGCAGCAAGATCGCCGAGATCAACGGCGTGGCCGGTCCGCAAAATGTGATGATCGGTAACGGTTCCAGCGAAGTGTACGACAACATCTTCCGCATGTTCATCGAACCCGGCGACGAGGTCATTCAGCACACACCCTGCTTCGGCATTTACGGCCTGCGCGGCTCCCTGCTCGGGGCCAAGATGGTTTCAGTGCCTATGATCTACAAGGATCATCTGCTGCACTTCGACCCCGACGGTCTGATGAAAGCCGTCACCGATAAGACCAAGATCATCGTCATCCCGAACCCCAACAACCCCAGCGGCAACTTCATGGACCCGCAATACTTTGAGCCTTTCGCCAAGTTGGGTATTCCGCTGGTCGTGGACGAAGCCTACATCGAATACGCGGGCCTGGGCATGTCGCAGGTGGAGTTGATCAAGAAGTATAAGAACGTCTTTATCACACGCACACTTTCCAAAGCATATGGCCTCGCCGGTATGCGCTTCGGCTACACCATTGCCCATGAAGACACCCTCAAACAGGTGGCCGGTTCGCTCCTGCCGTGGAACGTGGGCACCATCCCCATGTGGGCGGCGCTGGCAGCGTTTGAAGACACCGAGGGTCTGGCGGAGCGTGTCAAGTTCAATAATGATGCAGTAAATTACATCAGCGAAGCGTTGAGCGTTATCCCCGGCTTCTACGTGATGCCTTCCAAATCCAATTACATTCTCTTCGACTGCGGCGAGACTGGCAAGACCGGCAAGGAAGTCCTTGCCTACGCCGAAACCAAGGGCATCATCCTGCGCGGCGAGAGCAAGAAGTACGGCTCCGACGGCTGGTTCCGCGTGACCATTGGTTCGAAGGAAGAGAACGATCTCTTCGTCAATACCGTGCTCGAATTCTTCGGGATGAAGAAATAATTTTTACCGCGAAGGAACGAAGGGTCACAAGAGAAATCAAACCTTTGTGCTCCTTCGTGACCCTTTGTGGTCAAAGGAGAGGAATTCATGTCCAAGATCAAAGCAGTGTTCTTCGACCAGGACGGTGTGATCATCGACACCGAGCGCGACGGCCACCGTGTGTCATTCAACATGACCTTCAAGGAATTCGGCTTCACCGACGAATGGGATATCGAGTACTACCACGAACTCCTGCAGGTCGGTGGCGGCAAGGAACGCATGAAGAAGCATTGGCAGACCAAAGGCTTCTCCAAGCCGATGACCGAGGCAGAGATCGACGCCCTGGTGAAGGAAATGCACAAGCGCAAGACGGCTCTGTTCGTGGAACTGATCGAGACGGGCAAACTGCCCCTTCGCC
>DAOQBX010000143.1:0-5210 GCA_035340155.1 Anaerolineales bacterium
ACGCAGCGCGCGCGGCACGGCGGCGAGTGCATCTTCGCTCATGGAAGAGATCAGCGGCAGGATCATGATGCCCATCACCAATCCGGCGGAGAGCATGTTATAGACTTGAAGGGCTTCTCCAAAGATGTTTTTCAAGATCGGTGTGACGAAGAGTAGAGCAAAGTATCCGTATACCACAGTGGGTATCCCCGCAAGGATTTCCAGGATCGGCTTAAGGATACTGCGTGCTTTTGGAGAAGCATACTCACTCAGGTAGATAGCTGCTGCCAAGCCGAGGGGCAGCGAGATAAGCATGGCGATCAGGCTGGTGGTTAGAGTGGCAGAAACGAGCGCCCAAATGCCATACTGACCGATACCCGGCTGCCATTGAGTACCGCCAAAGAATTTAGCGAATGTCACATCCGGGTTGCCGAAGAACAACATGGCTTCCTTGCCCAGTTCGTACACGATGGCGACCGTGGTGAAAATGGACAGGATGCCTGCCAGGAATAACATTCCCTGGATCATGCTTTCTCCGGACCTGAATTTCTTTTTTAGATCAAAGCGACGGAATTTTTTGGTTTCCATCGTTTTGAGGCTGAGTGTTTCTTCTTTCATTCGGACTCTCTTTGTCATGCTGTAGAAAAATTTCAACGCGCTTCAAACAGGCAAAATGGGCTGGTCCCGTTTTATAGAGACCAGCCCAAAGCGTATGGATTTGGTTTACTGTCCGATGGCGGCCAGCAGGGCATCACTGGATGCCTGGAGCGCATCCGCCGGGGCGGGGAAGTAACCGACATCCGAGATATTGTCGTTCACATTGTTCAGGTAGAAGAGGATGAAAGCGGCCACTTGCGGCTTTTCCTGCAGGATCTTGGCATCGGAGTAGATGAAGAGCGGGCGGGCGAGCGGATAGGTACCGTTATCGACATCCTCCTGGTTCGGAGCGACACCTTCAATGTTGATCGCCTTTAGCGCTCCGGAATTCTCGGCAAAGTACGCATACCCGAAGTAACCGATGGCATAGGGGCTGCCCTCGATTCCCTGAACTAGAACGTTGTCATCTTCAGAGAACTGGGCGCCAGCGACGCCGAGGAGTTTCTCTTCGCCAAGTTTGGTATCGGCTTTGCCATCGGCATTGGGGGTGAGAGGGGCAACCACGGCCTCGACCATGTAATCGAAGGTGCCGGAGTCTGCGCCGGGGGAGTAGACTTGAATCGCCTCGGCCGGGTAGGAAGGATCGATCTGATCCCAGGTGGCGAATTCGCCGATCAGGATCTTGCCGAGTTGTTCCTTGGTGAGATCGGTGAGGAAATCGTTCTGGGAACTGACCACCACAGCAAGGGCATCGGTGCCCACGCGGAACTCGATCGGTTCGCGGCCAATGGCAGCGCAGGCTTCCTTCTCACTGTCCTTGATGGCGCGGGAAGCGTTGGAGACATCGGATTCTCCGGCGGTGCAGAAGCGCTCGAAACCGGCGCCGGTGCCGATGCTATCCACGGTCACATTGCCGGCAAAGCCTTCCTGCTGGAACAATTCCGCCATGCGTTCGGAGAGCGGGAAGACGGTGGAAGAACCGGCAGTGACCACATCACCGGTCACGGCATCCGGAGCATACATGGCCATCGGGTCTTCAGTGGCGGCGGCTGTGGGGGCCTCCGTAGCGGCTTCGGTAGCGACGGCCTCGGTAGCCGCTGCTTCGGTAACGGGCGCTGCCGTAGGCTGACCACCACAAGCGGCGAGCATAAAACTCAAGGCCGCGAAGAAAAAAACGAACGTGCGAAAGATTTTGGACATTTCTCTAATTTCTCCTTTTGATTAGTTACGAACGGAATGGTATCAACGGCCTCTTAAGGTCAATGGAAGGATGGGTTAACATCTGGTTAAGAACGAAGATAGGCGCAGCCATGAAGGAACGCGCTTTTCCATGGTCTGATGTCCGCTGATACAATTCCCCCATGAACAAAACTCCGTTCTCCCTTGCGCCCGAATATCGCGATTATGTCTGGGGCGGATCGAGACTCCGTCCGCAGACTGTGCCCACCGCTGAAGCCTGGGTCATCTATTCAGGCAACCGCATCACCTCCGGACCTTATGCCGGCCGCCCCCTCTCGAACCTTGCTGCTGAATTTGGCAGGGACCTGCTCGGTTCAAAAGCCGTAATGCAGACAGGTTCGCGATTCCCTGTGCTGGTGAAGATATTGGATTGTGCTCAATGGTTGTCGTTGCAAGTTCACCCGAACGACGAACAGGCGCAACGCCTGGAGGGAAGGGAATATCTTGGCAAGACCGAGGCCTGGCATGTGATCGAGGCTGAACCGAACGCCAAACTCGTGGCGGGTATCAGGCCGAATATTCCGGCAGAGGCCCTAATATCTGCGATCAAAGGCAAAAGCGAAGCGATCTTGAGCCTCGTGGAAATGGTGAAAGTCGAAGCGGGGGATACTTTCTTCATGAACCCCGGCACCATCCATGCCCTCGGACCGGGGTTGCTCATTTACGAAATTCAGCAAACTTCCGACATTACCTATCGTGTATACGATTGGGGCCGACCCGAGACAGAAACTCGCAAATTACACACCGAAAAGGCTGTGGTGGTTTCGAACCCAAAGGCCATTTCGCTACCCGTCAAGCCGCCTTTGTTGGCCGATGGAGAAGTGAAGACGCTGACCCAATGCCAGTATTTTCAATTGGATGCCATTCAGATAGGGGAACAGAGTGTGGGTCTTGATACGAGGGGCGAATCCTTTCACGGGTTGACCGTGATCGAAGGACAGGCGCAGGTTTTGGCGGAGGGAGAAGCGTTCATTCTGAATAAATTTGAGACACTCGTAATCCCCGCCTGCTGTGGAGCGTACCAGATCAAGCCGTTGCAGAAAGGCCGAATTCTGAAAGCCAGTGTGTGAAAGAGGAGTCGCCTCTTTTATTTCCATTCCCAGGTGCTGACATCAGACAGGGCACGATAGGCCGTGAGGTCGAGTTGCAGCGGCGAGACAGAGACATATCCCTCTGCCAACGCGCCGACATCGGTTCCTGATTCGGGAACGCCGGTGGGAGCGTCGCCGCCGATCCAGTAATAGGGACGGTTGCGCGGGTCGATCCGTTCGTCGAGGCGGCTATGGTACACGCGCAATCCCTGACGTGTAACCCTGAATCCCTTGAGTTCTTCTTTTTTCAAAAAAGGGATGTTGACATTGAGCAAGGTGTCCAATGGCAGCCCGTGCGCAATGACGTTTTCCACTGCTATGCGGGCGGCATGGGCTGAGGCGGAAAAATCAATGAGGCCGATGTGCCCCTCGGGGACCTCAAGAGAGACGGCCACACCGGGTATTCCGGCGATGACCGCCTCCATTGCGGCGGTGACGGTGCCGGAGTAAGTGACATCGTGCCCGAGGTTTGCGCCCACGTTGATGCCGGAGACGACAAGGTCGAATTTCTCTTTGAAATAACCCAGCAGGGCCAGCGCCACGCAGTCGCTGGGTGCGCCATCGCTGGCGAAGGCTTGTGAGCCATCTTCGAGTCGGAACTCGCGCACGCGCAGGGCGCGGTCCAGGGTTTTGACGTGCCCGCCACCCGACCAGTTGCGGTCGGGCGCGAGGATGGTGACGGTGCCCAGGTTGCTCATCTCCTTTGCAAGGGCGAGCAGGCCGGGCGCGAGAACGCCGTCATCGTTGGTGACAAGAATATGTCGGGTCATGGTTGTTTCCTTCTGATTATCTATTTGCATTATGAAATGGGTAAATTGTTTTGTAAGATCCCACAGACGAAGTGTAGCAGGGATATGTTAATGAGGTTTGAATAAAATATATTTTTCCTGTTAAGGGTTCCACCCGCCGCAAGGCGGGTGGAGGTTGAAGGGGAAGAGGAGGAGGGGAGGAGAGATGTATGAAAAAGAATAAGGCTAGGCGCGCGTTCTTTTTTGAAGAAACTTCCTGCGCTTGCGGGAGGCATCGATGCCGAAGATCGTCAGCAACGATACAAATAAAACTGAGGCTGTGATCGTTTCCATGGCTCCATGATACAGCAGAATATTTATGTTTGACTTAAGAAACAGCTAACAACAAGTAAACATGTTTGCAAGGTGGGAATGCCCCATTTTCAAAAAGATATGAAGCATTTACCTGTTGTTAATATGTACAGGGAAACAACTCGTATAATTCAGGGCAGCATATGACAACCATGGATGCCAAGGCAATTCTATTGGAAGCGCTGGATGAACGCTGGAGAAAATTTCGTATTCAACGAAAAGCCTGCCGCGCTGAATTCTCGGCGGAGGCTGTTCATGATCTGCCTGTGAGCACGCGCCGACTCCTGGCCGTGTTCGACCTGCTGAGTTCATTGTTTACACATAAACGTATTCAAAAGGTTCGCCGGGAATTGAAAGATCAACTCGACGACCTCGATAGCCTGCGCGACACACAGGTCTTGCTGGCCGATATCTCCGAGTTCATCCTTGAAGTTCCTGAATTGAGATCATTTCAAGAGCGTTTGCGAAAGAACGAAATATCCTTGTTGAGGCGTACCCGTGCGTTGATCAAATCTCACAAAGTTGGAAAACTCGGCGAACGTTTGGAAAAGATCCGCGAGATGATCGCGGTATTGCCTGACCAAACAATAGGCGCGCAATTACCGGCTGCTGCCGACTTGCGCTTTGCGCGTGTCCTGGAGACCTATGCCGCGATGGATACGGAGAACATTCCCAGTATTCATAAATTGCGCGTGGCATTCAAGAAGTTCCGTTATACGGTGGAGATCATCCAGCCGCTTTTGGAAAATTTCCCCACGGAAAATTTCAAGCAGATGCACGACTATCAATCCATGATGGGGGATATTCAGGACCTGGAAGTCGCCTCGGAGCAATGGGCGGACTTTAAAGATCGCGCTTCGCTTTCCAACCCGGAACTTGTTACAGACCATTATGCCTCGCGCCTGCGGACAGCAGTGATGAACTTCATCGAAGACAAGGCTGAGGTCCTCACCTTCTGGCGCAATCGGCCGGAGGAACCTTTCCCATGGGAGAAACCAGTATGAACCTTTATCTTATCCGTCACGCCATTGCAGAGGAGGAATCTGCCTCCGGTGAGGACAGCCAACGGGCGTTGACCGATAAAGGCGCGAGAAAGATGCGTCAGATCGCCAAAGGGTTGCGAACCCTGGGAGTCGAGTTCGACCTCATCCTCAGCAGTCCCTACACTCGTGCCCGTCAGACTGCCGAAATTCTCGGCGATGTT
>DAOQBX010000144.1:0-5201 GCA_035340155.1 Anaerolineales bacterium
TGGAAATGGGAATTTTACTTCCGGTGAGGTGTACACCATCAACAAGAGCGCTCCATTCCTGACCTCGAGCCTGCGTGCCGACCCAAGCCCCACCGCCGCTGGAACGATCCGTTTTGCCGTGACCTTCTCCGAACCAGTGACCGGGGTGGACTCAGCCGATTTTGTGCTGTACGTTACCGGCGGGGTCACCGATGCGAGCATTGCTTCCGTCGCCGGTGCAGGTGCGAATTACATGGTCACTGCCAACACGGGCAACGGCAATGGGTCCATCCGCCTGGATGAGTTGGATAACGATAGCGTTATCGACCTTGGCGGGCTACCGCTGGGCGGTGCGGGAATTGGCAATGGGAATTTTTCTTTGGGAGAAACTTATACCATTGACCGCGCTACGCCGGTCATTCAGGCCATCACCTTTACTTCTGATGGTGGGAACGATGGCTGGGTGTTGGAGTCGAAGGAGACCAGCAATAAAGGGGGTACTACGAATTCGAAGGCGGCGTCTTTCAGGGTTGGAGACAGCGCACAGAATAACCAATATCGCGCCATTTTGCATTTCCCAACGGCATCTTTGCCTGATAACGCTGTGGTAACTCAGGTGATCCTGACGATACAACTGGAAAGCGTGGTTGGGACGAACCCTTTCACAACACATGGCAATATGTGGGTGGATCTCCGTAATGGAGCATTCGGTAGTTTTGGACCCTTCCAGATCGGGGCACTGCAAACCTCTGATTTTCAAGCACCTGCCACGGTTTATTCGGCAGGCGTGATAGCCAATAATCCAGTCGGCGGCTGGTATTGGGTTGCGCTGGATGCTTCGTCCTTCCCGTCGGTTAACCTGCAAGGCGCCACCCAGGTGCGCCTCGGTTTTCAAATGGACGATGACAATGACAAAAAAGACGATTACCTTACTTTCTTTAGCGGCAATTACAGTGTTGCATCGGCGCGACCGCAACTGGTGATCAAGTATTACGTCCCGAAGTAAAATCCCTGCGTCGCAGTGAACGCGGCGCGGTCAAAAAAACCTTTCGTGAAGGAGATCGCTTTGAAAGTTCTTCGCATTCTTGGTCTGTTCATGATTTCTGTTTTTATTCTGGTGTGGATCCTGGCCACCAGAAAAGAGCCGAGCGAAACTGCGCCTCTTGCAACTGCAACTCCCGTTCCCCAACTCCCATCCAATTTGGATGCTACTGTCGATATATCTCAAGCAGGTGAACATCTGATTGGAATTCGGGTAGTGGATGGGGAAGGCGAATTCTTTAACCGCAGCACCGGGGAAAAGTTCATACCGCGCGGCATGAATTATGTCCGCCTGGGTGGGCAGGTATTGTGGGACGGCTCTTCGAATTTTGGTCATAACATGTTCGACCCTGGAAAATATAATGCCCCGAAGATCGATCTTGATCTTAATATCATGCATACAAATGGCTATAACGTGGCGCGCGTCTTTATCAGCCCGGATATGATCGGCACCCAATCGGGAGGGTTGTCCTTTGCTTACATGAAAAATGTCGCGGATTTTTTGCAGCGGGCGGAGAAGAATCATATCCAGGTCATATTTACATTAGACCGTATCCCGGATGGAAAGTATGGCGAGATCCTGCTTGAAGATTGTTGCACGATCTTTGCTTTGATGAATTCCAATTTCCTACCGCCCGCCGGGCTGAAGGCCAATCAGGCTTTCTTTAAAGATTTTATAACCGACCTGCTTTCGCTTAATGCCCCGACAGGGGTCATCTTTTCCTATGAACTGCGTAACGAACTGTTCTTCGACTCGGATCAGGCGCCCTTCACAATGACAACCGGAGTTGTGAGGACGGCGAATGGAAAAATGTACGATATGGCGGACCCATCCAGCAAAGATCTGATGATGAAGGAAAATCTGGTGTATTGGATCAATGAAGTTCGGACTGCCATCCGCGAAGTTGACCCGACTGCGCTGGTCAGTGTTGGGTTTGCTGTTCCACAGGGGCCGAACCCAACCCGTCCCGGTGACCCAAGGACCTCTATATCTGAGCCAGCCATCTGGTCGTCTGATGCGGATTTTGTCGACCTTCATGCATTTGTCAGCCCTGAATTGTCCCTTCAGCAATATGCCGAGAATTTTGGCATCAACGATATGAAGACAAAGCCAATTATCATGGGAGAATACGGGGCCGAGGTCATGCTCTTTGATACAGCGCAGGCTGCCGGTATCCGCATCCGCGACTGGCAGACGGAGTCTTGCGCTTATGGCTTTGACGGCTGGCTGTTTTGGACCTGGGATACGGATGAACAACCCGAATTGTTCAATGCGATGATGGATGTCGGCATCATCAACAAAACCCTTGCTCCTGAAAACGTTCCAGCGCCCTGCCTTCCAGTTCCTTGAGTAAGGCTGTTATCCTAAAGTCGCCTCCCCTATAAGGGAGGCGACTTGGTTTAAATTTAGAATGATGTTGAAACAGTTCTCACACTCCTGTGGGATATATGATGAAACTATGGAGACACATGGGGAAACTCCTCCCGGATAGATGGAGTGCAATATGGTTACCAAATATTTTTATGTTTCTTTGAGGGGCGGGCTGGTGATGGCTTTGGCTTGGTCGTTTATCTCCCTGGGAAGTGTTGAAGTGGCTCAGGCGGCTGCCGGGGATGCCATTCGCGTGTCGGTGGATTCAAGCGGCGGGCAGGCCAATGCCATGACATACCTTGGGCACATCTCCGCCGATGGGCGTTTTGTCGTTTTCGACTCGGAAGCAACGAATCTTGTCAATGGCGATTCGAACGGCGCTGGCGATGTTTTCATCCGTGACCTTCAAGTGGGGACTACGGCCCTTGTCACCCGGGATGCGGCAGGGATTCAGGCGAACGCTGGCGGCGGTGCTCCTTGGCCTTCAGCGGATGGCCGTTTCGTAGCTTTCGAATCAGGTTCTACGAATTTGACCGCTTCCGATGTCAACGGTTTTTCGGATATTTTCGTCAAAGATCTGCAGACCGGCGCCGTCGCCCTGGCTTCCACTGACTCGACAGGAAGCGCTTCGAACGGGGACTCTCAGTCGGTGTCGATTTCGGGTGACGGACGCTATGTGGCCTTTATGTCGGATGCAAGCAACCTTGTTCCGAATGATGTGAACGGGTTTGGCGATGTCTTTGTCCATGATATGCAAATGGGAACGACCATTGGGGTGTCGGTGGCCGGCAACGCCGGAGCTTTCGACCCCAGTATTTCAACCGACGGCCGTTTCGTGGTATTCAATTCCCGGTCTGATAATTTAGTGGCGAATGACACCAACGGAGTAGCCGATGTTTTTGTGTATGCATTACAGACTGGGCAGATCACACGGGCTTCGGTCAACTCAAGCGGAATAGAGGGAGATCATTCATCAAGTGAACCTTCGATCTCAGGCGATGGACGGTATGTAGTCTTCTCAACGGCGTCCAATAATTTTACAACGGCGGATACGTACGGTTATACACAACTCTACATTCGCGACATGCAGAACGGCAGTACCACGCTGGCCACCTTTAAAGATGGCTTTGCGATGGTGGGCACCTCTGACGCTTCGGAAATTTCTGCTGACGGGCGTTATATCGTCTACAGTTTTGACGATAAAGGCGATGGAATGCCCACACGCTGGCTCTACCTCCACGATAGAATTACCGCTACGAACACATTGGTGGTATCGGCTGGAACCATGAATTACGATTGGAATCCGCTGCTTCCATCCATTTCGGGTGATGGGCGTTTCATCGTTTTTGCTTCCAGTTCACCGAATTTTGCTGCAGGCGATACTAATGGTGTGCGCGATATCTTCCTCAAAGATCTTTACGCGCCTGACCCTCCACCGGCTGTGCTGTCTATTTCTCATGCCTGTCCGAATGGCTGCGGCTCCTCCGCTGATCAATTTTTTGATTTCCAGGTTAAATTCTCCAAGTCGGTGAGTGGCGTGGATGCAGGCGATTTTCTGCTTACTTCCGGCGGGGGAATTGCTGGGGCTGTTGTATCCACTGTCAGCGGGGCGGGAAGCGAGTACATTGTCCATGTCAATACCGGTTCCGGTGATGGCACGCTTCGTCTGGATGTTATTGACGATGACAGCATCAAGGACAGCCAGCAAAACCCGTTGGGTGGGGCAGGTATGGGAAATGGGAATTTCACATCCGGAGACTGGTATTCTGTTGATAAAAGCACGGTTGTGGTGACAGATATCGTGCGGCTCGATCCGTCTCCAACTTCGAGTGGGAGTGTGCGTTTTGCTGTGAATTTTTCCGAGCCGGTCACCAGTGTGGATGCCGGAGATTTTGTACTTTTCTCAACGGGAGGTATTTCTGTATTTGCTGTTACTGAAGTAGGGGGTAGTGGAGCCGCTTACACTGTGACGGTAAATACAGGCATGGGGGATGGCACGCTGCGACTCGACCTGGTTGATGACGATAGTATTCTTGATGTTCTTTCGGTGCCGCTTGGCGGGGTTGGCCTGGGGAACGGAAATTTCACCGGGGAGGCTTATTCCTTTGACCGCACTGCCCCGGTTGTTTTGAGTATTCAACTGCTTGACCCGAATCCAACTGCGGCCGAAACGGTTCGCTTCGGCCTGACCTTTTCTGAACCTGTGAGGTTTATCGACGTCAGCAATTTTGCGCTGACGGCCAATGGGCCGGTTGGGCTCGCGATCCCTGAACTGTCGATTGAACCTAATTTTGCAATTGTCACAGTTGCCACTGGCACGGGGAACGGGACCATTCAACTTAGCCTTATTGATGATGACAGCCTTGTCGATGCGACCGGGAATCCGCTTGGTGGTGTGGGCGCGGGCAATGGAAATTTTGCCGGGCCGTTTTATTCGATCAACAAAAAGACCAACGAAAGCCGGACCGAGAAATTACGCTCAAACGGTTGGAACGATGGCTGGGTGCTGGAATCTTCGGAAGGTAGTGGCATCGGCGGTGTGAAAAACTACTCTGCAGAAGCGTTCCGTATTGGGGATGATACGCGCAATCGGCAGTACCGTGCCATTTTACATTTCCCCACCAATTACCTGCCAGATAATGCGGTCGTTACGCAGGCGATCCTAATGATCAAACTTCAAGGGCAGGAGGGCGCAGATCCGTTCGCCGGCTTGGGGGGGATTTCGATAGACATCCACTACGGACCTTTTGGCTCGTTCGGGCCATTTGGGATCAATTTACTGCAGGTCAGCGATTTTCAAGAACCTGCC
>DAOQBX010000145.1:0-5183 GCA_035340155.1 Anaerolineales bacterium
TTGGCAAGTGGCTGCCCGCGCCTGTGGAGCCGCAGGGAATTTTGTACTGGCTGCGCTACTTCTTCACGGGGCATCCCATTCCCTACGGCGGGCAGGATGTGTTCATCCACCCCGTTGCGTTCGCGGGTTGGGCGGGTATCCTCGTCACCTCGCTGAACCTCATCCCAGCCGGGACGCTCGATGGCGGACACGTGGTCTATTCTCTCTTCGGCGCAAAGGCGAAGAAAGCCTTCCCCTTCATCATCGGCCTGTTGATCGTGCTTGGCCTATTCTGGAGTGGATGGATTCTATGGGCAGTGCTGCTCTTCTGGCTGGGACGCGTCCATGCGCAGCCGCTGGATCAGATCACCCCGCTCGACCCGGCACGCCGCGCGCTCGCTTTCGGGATGATCCTCGTGTTTATCCTGGTGTTCACCCCCGTCCCGTTCGCGTTGATGACACCCTAACCACCATGAAAAAACTTTTCTCTTTTGTCTTTATCGCTGCCGTTCTGTTATCCGCCTGCCAGAGTTATGAGACCAGGCCGCTCACGCAGGAACCAGCCGCAACCGAGTCTACGCCGACCAGCCCCACGGTGGTGGAACCCACCGTCGCAGTGGCAAGCAACTTCGAGAGCCAGGCAGAAGCGCTGAACGGGTTGGAGATCACAGTCTGGACCCCGTGGTCTGGTGTGGAATCCAGTCTGTTTCAAACTTTTGTCAATGAGTTCAACGCTTCCAACCTGTGGGGCATCCATGTGACGATGCAGAGTCAGGTGAACTTCACCAACTTGTATGAGACCACCACCACGTCACTGCCAACTGCGGACAAGCCGGATCTGGTGATCGCCCTGCCCGAACATGCACAAGGTTGGTTCGCCGATGGCGTTGTGGCCGACCTGACCGATTATGTAAAAGACCCGGTGTACGGGTTGGATGCGAAAGATATTCCTTATGCATTTTGGAATCAGGATCTTTCCGGCAATGCGCGGGTGGGTATTCCGGCACAACGTACAGCACAGCTGTTGCTGTGGAATCAAACCTGGGCCGATGAGTTGGGTCTGAAATCCGCACCAACCTCGACAAACGATTTCAAGCAGCAGGCCTGCCGTGCCCACGACTCCAAGCGCAAAGATGCCTTCGCCGAAAACGATGGCATGGGCGGATGGCTGGTCAACGCTGAAACGATGACCGCATACTCATGGATGCTGGCCTTTGGCGGCGGCGTGACCGAAGAGGGCAATTATCGTTTCCTGGCCCCGGGCAATATCGATGCCTTCAAGTTCCTGCGCGAACTGTCAGAAGCCAATTGCGCCTGGCAAAATTCCAGCGACCCGCTAGCCTCGTTCGCCAAACGCGAGGCCCTGTTCATCACTGCCAACCTGAGCGACCTGCCGCAGGTCTCGCGGGCATTTCTAACCGCAGAGAATCGCGACGAATGGAAAGTGTTGCCCTTCCCCAATGGCGAAGATGGCCTGATCGCCGTGTACGGGTCATCCTATGTTGTCCTCAAAACCACCGATGAAGAGCAACTTGCTGCATGGTTGTTCGTCAAATGGCTGCTGGAAAAAGAACAGGATGCCCGTTGGGTGGAGGCAACCCATCTCTTTCCGCTTCGCACTTCGACTGTGGACCTGCTCGGTGATTACGAGAAGACTCACCCCCAGTGGCGGCAGGCCGTGGATTTGATCCCCCTCGGCGAGATGCAGCCGCAACTTGGCTCTTGGCGCACAGTCAAGATCATGCTCGGTGATGGCTTCGCCCATATGTATCGCGTCAACGTGGCCAGTGGCCAGGTCGCTGCCATCCTTGCCCAAATGGAATCGCTGGCGAAGGATTTGAACAAGTAACGATAGATGGAATAAAAATAGAACCCGCCAAAGGAGACATCGCATGCGTCCAATGTACATCAACGGCAAGTTCACGAACGGAAATGCCAGGGAGGTCATCGAAGTACAAAACCCCGCCACCGAAGAGATACTGGACAGCGTCCCGCGCGGAACAGCGGATGATATTGAAGCGGCGGTGGCTGCGGCAAAATCCGCTTTTGATCCCTGGCGTAAGACGGGATCGTTCGAGCGGGCGAACCTTCTGCATGAAGTTGCGGAGAAGGTCCACGCCCATCGTGAAGAGATCGCGCGCTTGTTAACCCTAGAACAAGGCAAGCCCATCTCTGAAAACGAAGAAGAGATCGAATGGGTGCTGAATACCTTCCGCTATTATGCCGAGTTGGGGCGGCACCATCGCGGAAGTGTACTGGCTCCGGCAACAACCTCGCAATTCAATTTCATCATCAAAGAACCTTATGGTGTGGTGGGCTGTATCGTGCCATGGAATTTTCCGCTCCTGCTCATGGCATGGAAGGTCGCGCCTGCGCTCGCAGCAGGAAACACTGTGGTCATCAAACCTTCCGAGATGACCCCGCTGACGGCACTTTACATGGCGGAGCATTGTTTCGATCATCTCCCTATTGGCGTTGTGAATGTGGTCACTGGCTATGGCTTGGAAACAGGCGAGCCGTTGGTGAAGCATCCGGATGTGCCAGTGATCGCCTTCACCGGCAGTTTAGCCACCGGCCAGAGGATCGCTTCTCTCGCCGCACCGATGATGAAGAAACTTCATCTGGAATTGGGCGGCAAGGATGCGACCGTTATCGCTGAAGATGCCGACCCGGTGATCGCGGCCAAGGCTGTAGCTTATGCGGCTCTGATCAACGCCGGGCAGGTTTGCACATCGACAGAGCGGGTTTACATCCCGAGGCGGGGTGCGGCGAAATTCACCGAAGCCATCGTAGAACACGTCAAGTCGTTGAGATTAGGCCCCGGCTTGGAATCCACCACCGATATGGGGCCGATGATCGGAGAGCCCTACCGCGCCAAATTTGAAACCCACATCACGGACGCAAAAGCACGCGGCGCGAAGATCCTCGTCGGCGGAGGGCGACCGGCGCATTTGAGCAAAGGTTTCTTCCACGAACCAACTGTGCTCTCTGGCGTGGATCATTCGATGGTCATCATGCGCGATGAGACTTTCGGTCCCGCCGTGCCACTGATGGAGTACACCTCTTTCGATGAGGCCGTGAAGTTGACCAATGACTGTCAATACGGTTTGGGTGCAGTGCTCATCTCCAATGACGCCAAAAGGATCAAGCAATTCTTCGATGATGTCAAAGCCGGGACGATCTGGATCAATGACCCGCTCACCGACCATTATGCCGGTCCCTTCGGCGGGATGAAATACTCCGGCGGCGCGCGCGAACTCGGCGAGGAGGGACTCGACCAGTTCCGCGAGACGAAACATGTCCATTGGGATTTCAATATGGAGGATAAGAGTTATTGGTATCCATACGGGAGATAAGCGACCGACCGTTATATAATCAGAGCCATGAAGAAAACCTCATGGCTCTTTCCTTTTCTATTGCTGATCGGTGCAATGGCTTACACCTGGCTTACCCAGGTCCAACTTCCGGGTGAAGGCTTCTCCACCTTTGGCGCAGACACAGTCCGGGCGGAGGTGCTGCAAATTATCGAAGAAGGTCAGATCGACCTCGGGGGCAGAGCGCAGACCTATCAGATCGCTCGCATCAACATTCTGGAAGGGGAATACAGCGGCATCATGATGGAGATCGACTATGGCAGGCGGCAGATACGCTCGGATGATTACCTGCTCAGGCCTGGGGACCAAATCATCGTTACGATTTCCAAAACACCCGATAATGTGGTCAACGCCTATTTCGTGGATTACGTCCGCACTACGCCGATCCTGTGGCTGACCCTTATCTTTGCCATTGCCATTGTACTCATCAGCCAGTGGAAGGGCATCCGCGCCATGTTGAGCATGGCCTTCAGCCTTTACATCATCATCGGTTACATCATCCCCCGCATCCTCAACGGCGACGATCCACTCACCGTCAGCATTATCGGTTCTGCCATTCTACTGGGCGTCAGCCTATACCTTACTTATGGCTGGACCCTCAAAACCCACGCAGCGGTCATCAGTATGGTCTTCGTCCTGCTCATCACCGGCGCTCTGGCAGGGCTGTTCGTTGTCTTCGCAAAACTCAACGGCTCCGGCGACGAGAACGTAATGTTCCTGATGCAATTAAGCGAGACACCCATCAGTTTGCGCGGATTATTTCTCGGCGGCTTGATCATTGGGGCACTAGGCGTACTGGATGATCTGGTGACGACGCAGGCCGCGGCCGTGTTCGAACTGCATCATGCGAATCCCAACCTCGGCTTTCGCGGCCTCTATGGCTCGGCCATGCGCATCGGTCAGGACCATGTGGCTGCCACCGTGAACACGTTGGTTTTAGCCTACGCTGGAGCCTCGCTACCCATGTTGTTGATGTTCTCCCTGGGGCGCGGCGATTACGGCTATATCATCAACTTCTCGTTCATCGCCGAGGAGATCGTGCGGACCCTGGTCGGGTCGCTGGGGCTGATCGCTGCCGTCCCACTTACCACGGTGGTGGCGATCTTCTTTGCCCAAAGGGCCGAATCGCTCGAGAAATGGGAGCAGGTTCTCGGTCCCGAAGGAAGCGGAGAGGGGCATCACCATTAATGGAAACAGTCAGTAGTTGTTTAGTCAGATTTTTGAAACTTTTCCTCATGTGAATACGTAAGAGAAGGTAGAAAGCCTTCCGAGGAGAAACGTGAACGAAGAACAGACCTGGGTTCTCCAGGCGCAACGAGGTGACGACGAGGCATTTGCCAAGCTCGTGGAAACCTACCAAAACCCCGTTTTCAACCTGTGTTACCGCATGTTGGGTGAACCCGAACTGGCGGAGGATGCTGCCCAGGAGACATTCCTGCGGGCCTATCAGCACCTGCACCGCTATGATCAAAAACGCCCGTTTGCGACCTGGTTGCTTTCGATCGCGGCGCATTACTGCATTGACCGCCTTCGCCGCCGCAAGTTCTCGATGTTTTCGATGGACGCGGAGGATGAGGAGGGCAATTCCATTGAGTTGCCTGATCTCGACGCGCCCAACCCGGAGAAGGAGTCCATCAAAGGGCAGATGCAGGAACGCATCCATGCCATGCTCAAAGACCTGGACACCACCGACCGGGCGGCGATCATCATGAGATATTGGTACGACTATTCAGAAAAGGAAATCGCTGAGTCCTTGAACCTGACGGTCAGCGCGGTGAAGAGCCGCCTGCACCGCGCGCGCAAGGAACTGGCAGGCATGTGGCAGGAAGA
>DAOQBX010000146.1:0-5148 GCA_035340155.1 Anaerolineales bacterium
GCCCGGCAGGTTGTCGACGCCGAGCAGCGGCAGCCCGCGCCCGGCGGCCCAGGCATTGCTGGCGGGAAAACGACCCGACCTGTTGATCCTCGATATCAACATGCCGGAGGTGACCGGGCTGGACATGCTCGAATTCCTGCGCCGTCGCAGCGAATGGAAAAACCTGCCGATCATCATGCTCTCTTCCGAGGCGGCCGATGTGATGGTGGAGAAGGCCATGCAGCTCGGCGCGGATGCCTACACCATGAAACCTGTTACAATCGACGAACTGGAAAAGGCGATGGCCCAGGCCTTTTACAAACATATTCCAAAGTGAGTGAGTAAGAATGGCAACAAAAAATTCAAAAGTAAGAAAATCCAACCAAAACACCGAGGAGACTTCCGCTGCGCGCAGCCGGAGAGCCGCGCAGATCATGTTCGCGGTCTTTGCGGTCATTCTCATCCTTTCGATGGTGCTCTCGGCAGTTTCGAACTACTAGCGTTTCCAACGGCTATACTCCCTTCGCGCGGCTCCGGTCTGGTGCCGCGCTTTCTTGTGGAAATTTAACAGGATCGCAACATTCAGGTTGCACAATCAATGAGGAACCATGCTCGATAAACTACAAGCCATTGAAGAACGCTTCGAACAACTCGGCAATGAACTGCTCGAAGTGGGAAATGATTACAAACGCGCCGCGGAGATCAGCAAGGAGCGCACGAACCTTGAGCCGTTGATCGAAAAGTCCCGCGAATACCGTCAGGCCATGAAAAGCCTGGAGGAGGCCCGTACCATTATCACTTCCGAGAACGATGCGGAACTGGTGGCGCTCGCCAAGGCCGATGTGGATGACTTGACCCCGAAGATCGAAATCCTGGAGAAGGAGATCAAGGGATTGCTGGTGCCGAAGGACCCGCGCGACGACAAAAACGTCATTGTGGAAATTCGCGCGGGCGCAGGCGGTGACGAAGCCGCCATTTTCGCCGCGGACCTCTTCCGCATGTACACGCGCTACGCCGAGGATAAACGCTGGAAGACCGAGATCATGTCGGAGAATTCCATCGGCGTAGGCGGATATAAGGAAGTCATCTTCGAGGTCAGGGGCAAAGGGGCTTTCTCGCGTATGAAATACGAATCAGGGGTGCATCGCGTACAGCGCGTCCCCGCCACCGAAGCGCAGGGACGCATCCATACATCCACTGCCACGGTGGCAGTGATGGCGGAAGTGGGCGAAGTGGAGGTCGACATCCCCGATAGCGACATCGAAGTCGAAGTCTATCGCTCCTCCGGGGCAGGCGGTCAGAACGTGCAGAAGAACTCCACTGCCGTGCGCCTGTACCACAAACCCACCGGCATGATCGTCACCTGCCAGGATGAGCGTTCGCAGTTACAGAACAGGCTGCGCGCCATGAGCATTTTGCGAGCACGCCTGTACGAGATCGAAGTGGCAAAACAGCAGGCGGTAGTTGAAGCGGACCGCCGCTCGCAAGTCGGGTCGGGCGAGCGTTCAGAGAAGATCCGCACCTATAATTACCCGCAAAACCGCGTCACCGATCATCGCGTGGGCCTGTCCAATTACAACCTGCCCGCAGTGATGGACGGCGACATCGACGAGTTCATTGACGAACTCACCACCCGCGACGAGGCCGGGAAACTGGCCGCCACCGGCGTGGAAGACGACGAATAGAATTCCCTCAACCGCAAAGGACACGAAGATCACAAAGGAATCCCTTCCCCTTTTGTGTACGGAGTGTCCTTTTTATTTCCCCATAGGAGTTAACCATGAACGAGAATCCCGCCTTCGGCGCAGGTCTGCAACCCTTTATGGGCATCCCATCCTTCATGCGCCTGCCGGTCTCCCGCGAACTGAACGGTAAGGATGTCGCCATTATGGGCGTGCCTTTCGACAGCGGCACCTCCTATCGCACCGGCACGCGCTTCGGCCCGCGCAAGATCCGCGAAGCCTCGCTCATGATCTGGGGACATAACTCCACGCTCAACGTCACCCCTTTGAAAAAACTCAACGTGGTCGATTACGGCGACGTATCCGTCATCCCCACCTCCATTGAACATACCATGGAGGCCATCACGAAAACCGCCGGGGAGATCATTTCAACCGGTACGAAACTCATCACCCTCGGCGGCGACCATTCCATTGCATTGCCGCTGCTGCGCGCCCATGCCAAAAAATACGGACCGGTTTCCCTTGTCCACATTGATGCGCATCTTGACACCTGGGAGTCGGAATTTGATTCCGTCCCGTACAGCCACGGCACCCCATTCCGCTACGCCCTGCAGGAAGGGCTGATCCGCAAAGGCGAATATGTGCAGATCGGCATCCGCGGGCCGTTGAGCGGCGCAAATGATTATGCCGACGCCAAGGAACTCGGCGCGCGCACCATCACCATTCATGAAGTGATGGAAAAAGGCGTGAAGGAGATCCTCAAGGAAGTGCATGAACGTATGAAAGGCCCGGTCTACGTAACTGTGGATATCGACTCAGCTGACCCGGCCTTTGCACCCGGAACCGGCACTCCCGAAGTCGGCGGGCTGACCAGTTATCAGCTACTGCAACTGGTACGCGGTCTGCACGGCCTCGACCTGATCGGCTTCGACCTGGTGGAAGTCTCGCCGCCGTTCGACCACGCGGACATCACTGCCATCCTGGCCTCGAACATCGTCTTCGAATACCTGTCCCTGCTGGCGATCAAGTGAACGCAGGCGAATACCTCGCATCAAAAGAAATCTCATGCGAAAAACTGAATGCGCAGGTCCTGCTCGCACATGTAATGGGATCTCCGCGCTCGTGGCTGCTCGCCCATTTGGATGCGCCCTTGACGCCCTCGCAACTTGATTCGGCCGAACAGGCCTTTGCCCGACTGGAAGCGGGCGAACCACTGCCCTACATCCTGGGGCACTGGGAATTCTTCGGGCTCGATTTCAACATGACATCAGATGTGCTCATCCCGAGGCCAGAGACAGAGCAACTGGTGCAGCAGGCTCTTAAGTGGCTATCCGCCAACCCGAAGAAAAGAAGCGTCGCTGATATCGGCACAGGGTCCGGCATCATTGCCGTCAGCATCGCGAAACACTGCCCCGATGCCCAAATCCTCGGTACAGACATTTCTGCTGCGGCTCTTCAGGTTGCAAGAGCCAACGCAGAAAAATATGGCGTCAGCCATCAGATCGAGTTCATGGAATGTGATCTGTTGCCAAATACAGGATCTGCCCGCTCGTTCGATCTGCTCTGCGCCAACCTGCCCTATATTCCCACCGAAACCATGCGCGGACTCCCCATCCACGGCCGTGAGCCCACCCTCGCCCTCGATGGCGGCCCGGATGGTCTGGACGTTTATCGGAAATTGCTTACAATAGTATCGGGTTGGGCATCCACACAAACACTGCTTTTACTTGAGATCGAAGCCTCACAAGGAGAGTCGTCCTTGGGGCTGGGCCGCAGCCTGTTCCCAAACTCCACCCTGCAGATCTACCAGGATCTGTCAGGACACGACCGGCTGCTTGAAATCTGGTTCAATGGGTAAAATACCTGTATCAAACATGACAGGACTATAAGATCATGGAAGTCTCGAAGGCGCCGAGCGGCGATCATTGGTGGGGACGTGTAGCAGCATTAATAGAGATCAGGACAAACGATTCGGGGATCAGACGCAAAGGCCAATTGCTGGCCCTTTTCATCGGGCTTTCAGCATCGATCCTTGCTTATCTTTTTCTGAACGATCTTTTCATTCAAATCTTCAAACCAAACCGGGGAAATCTTTTTTACCTGATCGAGGACCTGCTCCTGTTCGTACCGCTGGTCATTTTCTGGAAAATGAATCAACGCGGGTGGGTCTACCTGACGGCTTACATCGCCATTTCCTTCACCATCGTGGCCGGGGTGTCGCTTTCGCACCCACGCTACATCGAATACATCATGGTGGCGTTCGCCCTGCCGGTGGGCATGTCCAGTTTCATTATTAAACCTTATAGTTCGATCTTGTTCGCAGCGATCACTGCCATTGCCTATACCGTGGCAAGCCTGGCTGCCAATTACATTTGGGAATACAACCTGACCGCGATCGTGGCACTCTTTGCCCTGGCACTCATGACCTGGGTCACTTCGCAACAATGGGAATATACGCTGCAACAGAACACAAAACTGATCGAGGATGTAAAGAAGACCAACCGCATCATCGAAGAGGCCTATGACTCCACCCTGGAAGGCTGGTCACGCGCACTTGAGATCCGCGACCGCGAGACCGAAGGCCATACCAAGCGCGTCACAGAAATGACCGTGCGCCTGGCGCGCCGGATGGGGTTCGAGGAGTTACTGATCAAACAGATCCAGCGCGGCGCCTTGCTGCACGATATCGGCAAACTGGGCATCCCTGATGACATTCTGCAGAAACCCGGATCGCTGACGGAGAAGGAACTGCGTGTCATGCACCTGCACCCGCAGATCGCTGTCGATCTCTTATCCCCTATCGAATACCTCAAACCCGCACTGGATATTCCCAGATACCATCACGAAAAATGGGACGGTTCAGGGTATCCTCACGGTTTGAAAGGCGAGGAGATCCCCATTGAAGCGCGCATCTTCGCCATCATAGACGTCTACGATGCGCTCACTCACGATCGGGTATACCGGCTGGGCATGCCCAAGCGTGAGGCGGTCGAATATATCAAATCCGAATCCGGTCGGCATTTCGACCCTGCGGTCGTGGAGATCTTCCTACAGGAAGTATCGCGTGTTCAATACTGAGATCATCCCGGCGGCAGAGATTCAGCGTGCTCTGAAAACCTTGCAACACGGTGGCATCGTCGCCTTCCCCACCGACACCGTCTATGGTCTCGGCGCTTTAGCCTTCGACAACCCCGCCATCGAAAGCATCTACACCGCCAAAGACCGCCCCATCGAAAAAGCCATTCCCATCTTGATCGGGGATTTGAGCGACCTCGACCAGGCGGCGGTAAACATCCCAGACATGGCTTTCCGTTTTGCCGCCCGCTTCTGGCCCGGACCTCTGACCTGCATCGTCCCCAAAAAGCCGACTCTCCCTCCGGCCATCTCTGCTACTTTGACCGTTGCCGTGCGCATCCCGAACCATCCCGATGCGCTGGCCCTGCTGCGCGCCGCTGGACCC
This sequence comes from Anaerolineales bacterium, assembly GCA_035340155.1. Lineage (GTDB taxonomy): Bacteria > Chloroflexota > Anaerolineae > Anaerolineales > Villigracilaceae > Villigracilis. The sequence continues at coordinate 5,122 of DAOQBX010000146.1, forward strand.
ATGGCCGTGACCTCTGCCAACCTCTCC
>DAOQBX010000147.1:0-5082 GCA_035340155.1 Anaerolineales bacterium
CACATTCAACGACATGTATTTTTATGAAGACGACATCGCCCAGGCCACAGCCGACGCAGGCATGCGCGCCGTCTGCGGCGAGTCGGTCATGAAATACCCCGCACCGGATGCGCCTTCCTATGACGACTCGCTCGCGTATGCGCGTGAGTTCATCAAAAAGTGGAAGGGACACCCGCTCATTGTCCCCGCTATTGCGCCGCATGCACCCTACTCCACCAACCCCGAGATCATCCGCGCCTGCGTGGACCTCGCCAAGGAGTTCGATGTACCGCTGCACATCCACATCTCAGAGACTTCTTTTGAAGTGGAAAACATGCGCAAGGAACAGGGCATGCCGGTGGTGCCTTATGTGAAAAAACTCGGCCTCTTCGAAGCCAAGGTCATTGCCGCGCATTGTGTTCACATCGACCCTGGTGAGATCCGCACGCTCAAGCATGCCAATGCCGGGGTGTCACACAACCCATCTTCCAACCTCAAACTCGCCTCGGGCTTTGCACCCGTTCAAAAAATGCTGGAGGATGGATTGAACGTCGGTGTGGGAACGGATGGCCCAGCCTCGAACAACGACCTCGATATGTTCGAGGAAGTGCGCCTCGCTTCTTTCGTGGCCAAAGCCTCATCCAACGACCCGACCGTTCTCCCCGCTGCGACCGCTTTGTTGATGGCCACGCGCCTCGGCGCGCAAGCGCTTCACCTGGGAGACATCACCGGCTCTTTGGAAGCCGGCAAGCGCGCCGACCTGATCCTCGTGGATACGTCGCCTCTGCACAATTCCCCACGCTTCCAGCGCGACCCGCATAACGCCTACGCCCAACTGGTGTACGCCTCCAAATCCACCGACGTGAGCGATGTAATGGTCAACGGCAAATGGTTGATGCGCAACCACGACCTGCTCACCCTTAACGAAAAGGACCTGCTGGCACAGGCGCGCGATGTCGCCACAAAGATCGATGCCTTCCTGACCGAACGCGAGCAGTCGGTGCTGTCGAAATTGATCGCGCTGGGCGGCTCGATGGAGGAGGAATCGTTCGAGGTGCAGGTCAAGGTCAAGGTAGTGGAACCAGACCTCGTCATCCAGAATTTGAAGCGGCCGGAGATCGAGATCAACGCGCACAAACATTACCGTCAGTTCGATGAATACTTCCTGTTCGACGATCCATCGCAGGGGCGACTGCGCTTCCGTGAGGATGATCTCGTGAACATCAAAGGCGATGTGGAAAGCGTACGTTCGCGCCTGACCCTGCTCGGTCAAAAGCGCGAAGGTGAGATCAGTCATGATGTGCTTCTATCGCGCAGCCGTTTCCTTGCGCCTGCCACCCAGACGCTGCGTTTCTATCGCGAGTACTTCAAGCCCAAGAACAAGATTGCCATTGAGAAGAACCGCCTGCGCTGGCACATCAAGTACAGGAACACCGAGTTCTTCATTAATCTTGATGAAGTACAGGAACCACAGATGGGCCATTTTCTTGAGATCAAAAGCCGCACCTGGAGCCGCAAGGATGCAGACCGCAAAGCAGAATTGACCAGCGAGTTGATGAACCTGCTCGGCGTCGGAAATGCAGAAACCGTCACACAGGATTACATCGAGATCCTGACGGCGAAGAGATAATGAACACCCTGAGAAAATCAAGCGCGGTATTCTTTGCACTCCTGTTCATCGGTTCGGCGGTGATGGCGCTCTTTCTCTTTAACTTTGATCGTACAGCCTTCACCGCCGAAACCTACCAGCAGGCCTTTGCGCGCGAGGAACTATATAATAAACTTCCCGCAGTAATGGCGCAGACCCTGACAAGCAGCGGCGCGGATCAAAGCCAGTTCCCCATTGTGATGCAGGGCTTGAGCGCAACAGCATGGGAAGGCTTCTTCCGAGCGTTGCTGCCGCCTGAATCTTTAAAGGCCATGGGCGACGACATGTTGAACTCGACCTTTGCCTATCTCAATCAGAAAACGGATTCGGCCCAACTCAACCTGGTGCCGCTCAAAACTAGCATGACCAGCGACACCGCCGTGCAGGCGGTCTTCTCAATGCTGGGTACGCTGCCCGACTGCACCTTCGCTCAGGTCGGGCAAATGACCCTCGACCTTCTCGGCGGTGGCCAGATTCAATTTTGCAACCCGCCAGCAGAGTTGTCCCCTCTGCTGGCGCCAGTCATTCAGGGGCAGTTACAAGTCATGGCAGCGTTGATCCCGGACCAGGTCACTTTGATCGCGGCCCCGGCGCAGGACGACCCGCGCCAACAGTTGCAATTCGCCCGGGTAGTGATGCGCCTCAGTCCGCTACTGCCGCTCTTCTTCCTGCTGATCCTGACTCTTCTAGCAGTGCGCTCTTTGAAAGATTGGCTGGGATGGTGGGGCGTTCCTCTTTTTATTGCAGGTGCGATCGCTTTGGGGATTAGCATCATCGGCGCACCGGTCTTCAGCGCGATCTTGCAGCGAATTCTTGCCAACCGCATGCCGGAGTTTTTGCCGGTATTGCTGCTTGATTACACTACAGAACTGGCTTCAGCCATGGTACGTGCCCTGCTTCGCCCGGTCTTGTGGCAGGGATTGGCGCTGGGAGTGCTGGGGCTGATCATGGCAGGGACGGGATATTTCGTCAGGCCTGCAAATGGATGAGTGAATAGGGTCCATCGTAGCCCTCGCAACGATGGGCCAATGCAGATTAAAGCAGCTGCAACAAATACTTACCCCCTCCTGTAATACTACAACAGAGGTAACCATGCAGCGAATTTTTTATTTCCTGGCTATTCTGCTTGTACTATCGCTGGCCTGCAATGGCGGCGCCAACCCAACTCCCCCACCCACACCCCAGGTATCCATATTCGACTCGAATAAAACAGCATACGGATTCTTTCCAACCCCGCCTGAGGTTTCTCTTTCCAGTATTTTGAAACTATACAAGGATTTCGGCGAACATGCAGATGTCGTCCTGCTTCAACAGAATCCGCCCTGGGAGGAATTTTTGCAAGGGTCGGATGTTCAATCGCAGCACATCACCGACATTACCAATCAATTCATTCTGGCATCTCAAAATGGGCTGGAAGTCGTCTACGTGGTTGACCCGCTCAACGGGCTGAACCGCCGCGAATTCTCCGGCCTGCCCGCCAACTGGGATGCAAATTTCGCAAACCCTGACGTACGCAATGCGTTCACCAACTATACATTGCGTATCGTGCGGAACTTTCATCCACGACACCTTGGTCTGGCTTCGGAGATCAACACATACATGGACAGCCACCCCGAAGATGCGCAGAATTTCATCAGCCTGTATAAGGAAGTTTATCAGGCCGTCAAAGCCGAGGCACCTGAAACCCAGGTCTTCGTCACTTTTCAATGGGAAGATCTCAACAATTTATTTGCGCAGCCTGAAGAAGGTGATCGTATGAAGTTTGATACCAACTGGGAACAGGTTGAAGCGTTCGAACCGAATCTGGACCTGTGGGTGATCTCCTCTTATCCTTTTATTGTCTATCAAAATGGCGCGGATATTCCCGAAGATTACTACGCTCCGCTTCTTGCTCGGACCGATAAACCGGTCGCTGTTGCTGAGGGCGGATTCACCAGCCATACCATTGGCCCGACCCAGGGCGACGAACAGAGTCAGGTGGAATACCTCAATGCCATCCACTCGCAACTTGGCGGTGAAAGGTTCAGGTTCTGGATCTATTTGCTGCTCAACGACTTTAACCTCGATTCATACGCCAAGGTCATGCGAAAGCAAGGTAGCAAAGAAGTGGATATCGAAACCTTGTCCATGTTCGGAGCGGTTGGCCTGCGCGAAGCGGATGGCTCCCCCAAGCCCGCCCTGGAAATCTGGGATTCGTTTCGGAAATAATTACGGGCAGGCGTTCGCGACTTGCTCCTCCAGAGTCACGGCATAGACGTGATAGCCGGAGCCATCGCATGCGGCGCGGAAGAAATAGTATGGCGAGGGCTGCGCAGATGCAATTGCCTGCATGGCTTCAAGGCTGGGGTTGGAAATGGGCGCTGGCGGCAGGCCAATGCTCTGATAGGTGTTGTACGGCGAGGGAACGGCCAGATCATCCAACGCAAGCGGACTCTTCCACCAGGTATTTGCGTCAAACTGATAACCGAGGGCGTATTGGATCGTCGGGTCGGCGTCCAGTTTCATGTTGATGGATAGGCGGTTGAGGTAAACTGCCGCGATCAGTGGGGCTTCTTCGATGTGGACCGCCTCGCGCTCCACAATGGAAGCAAGGGTGACGGCTTGAAGCACGGTCAGTCCCTTTCCGGCAAAAGACGCTTGCATATCGCTTGTGAGGTGCGCAGCGAAATTGCGCGCGATAACGTCCATTAACTGATCGAGGGAAGAATCGCGCGGGAGGATATAAGTATCAGGATAGAAGAATCCCTCCATGCCGGAGGGCGATGCGAAGTCTAATACTTGGGGCGGGGTATTCGCAGCGGCGAGAAAAGTATCGGGGTCAATGGACAGGCCGGAGGTCGGGAGTGAAGCGGCGATTTCTTCCATCCGCCAGCCGGGGAGAATCACCAGGGTCGCGTCGGTTGGGGAAAACTTTTGAAGCGAGCGGGCGATATCTACAATGGATTGGGCCGGGCTGAGAGTGAAGTCGCCGGATTGAATCGTGAGGTCAATGCCAGTGTAAACAGCATAGTCGAAGAAGGCTTGAGAGTTGGAGATCAGACCAAAGCCTTCGAGTCGGTCTGCAATGGAGATGACCGGTTCACCCGGCTCCACGCGAAAGGGCTGATCGCCTGCATCCAGGTTCATGGGCGTGGTGAGATCGTCGCCATAGGATAGCAATTTCGCGGAGTATTCGATGCGGTCCGACACGGAAAGATGGTCTGCAGGCGAGCCGTATAACAACGTGGCGCGCGCCGGAATGTAATAAATAAACCCAAAGACACACAAAAAGGCAAGTGAGGCCAGGATGGAAAGTAGAAAGTAGTATTGATAGCGGCGGAAGAAACGGTTCATGGGTCGAGGAAAATTTTATGGATCAATATGGCAAAGGATAATGGATAACTGCGAACCGGCTCTTACACACTTCCGCGCATAGCTTCGAGATAGGATTGCAGGATCACCACGGCGGCGAACTC
>DAOQBX010000148.1:0-5079 GCA_035340155.1 Anaerolineales bacterium
GGCAGCCAGCGGACTCGCCTCAGGCATGGCAGCCGCGCGGGTTTCGAACGGTTCTTCCCCCGCCAGAAGCGTACAGCCCAACCCGGGCCGCAAGATCGCCTTTTGCTCCGCCGACCAACCCCACAAGGTGACCGTCGCTTCGCCTTTTGCCTCATCGATCTTGGGGCGCAGGAAAGGCACCAAAGGGTTGCTGGGTAATTCGGTCATGATGCTGTCAATATCCTGACCGGTAAGAAAATGATAAGAGCAGACCGCCTTGGCGGTATAGCCTGTGGCTACTTTGAAGGTCGGTAACATATAAAAATATCCGCCAACGAGGGCGACAACGAGGAACACAGCAAAGCCGAGCAGAATCTTTTTCATGGAAATTCTCCTTGCTCGTATTTTACGATAAAAGAACGATCGCTGACCCTTTGGCGGTCAGGAAGAAACGTCAATATCCTGCTCCCGGTCCGCCTCCAAAAAACAAGGTTATCCTTTGGCGCGGGGTAAAATAGACGGATACTATAATTGACAGCGAGACGAAAGGATTTCCATGCTGGAACAAGTCAAACGTTGGTTTGAACCGCCAGTTTTTCCTGAGGATGAAGACAAGACCCGCAAGGCCAGGATCCTCTCTGTGCTGTTGGTGTCCATCCTGGGGTTGATGGTTCCCGCTGTGCTTGCGATGCTTTTTGTCTCTGTTCAAAAGATGGGGATCGGATTGATCTTATTCTGCCTGCTTGCCCTGGTCTTTGTTTCGGCCATACTCATGCGGAAAGGTCGCGTTCAAACTGCCAGTGGAATATTTGTCGCTGGCCTATGGTTGCTCTTCACCTTGATGTATGTGCTCGGAGGTCGGACCACCTCCTCTGCCGCCAGTTTGCTCGTGGCGGTGATCGTTATTTCCGGTCTTCTGCTTGGGGAACGTTTGACCACCATTCTGGCGGTGCTGAGCTGCCTGATCGGGCTGGGCCTTGCCGCACTTGAGAGCACAGGCTTTCCCCTCATTCATTATTTCCCCGGGCTTCCCATCCCCAGCTGGGTCACCTGGACCTTCGCCATTTTTTTGACCCTGAAGCCGTTGAACCTCGCCATTGACAGCATCACTCGTTCTGCTGAGACCTTGCGCGAATCTGAAGAACGTTTGAAATTCGTTCTGGAGGGCAGCCAGCTGGGTTATTGGGATTGGAATATGGAGACCGGCGCGGTACAGCGAAATTCGTACTGGGCTGAAATGCTGGGATACACACTCGAGGAGATTCAGACCACGGTCACACAGTGGACCGATCTTCACCATCCGGATGACCGCGCGCTTGCATGGAAATCGCTTCAAGACCATTTGGATGGAAAGGCGCCAAGACATAAAGTGGAGTACCGCATGCGTACCAGGGACGGGCAGTATAAATGGATCCTGGACCAGGCCAAGGTCGTTGCGCGCGGCTCACATGGGCAGCCCATTCGGATGAGCGGCACCCATACTGATATTACCGATCGTAAACATATCGAAGAAGCCGAGCACAAGCAGCGGGCCCTGGCAGAGGCAATGAGCGACAGTGCCGCCATACTGAATAGTACCCTGAACTTTGAAGATGTCCTGGACCGCATCATGGATAACGTGGGGCGTGTCCTGCCGCACGATGCGGTTGGGATCATTTTGCTTGACGAGACCGGAGAGACCGCAAATATCACGCGCTACCACGATAACAGGAGCGAGCCGTGGATAGAATGGGCGCTCAATTTTCGATCTTGCAGACCCGTAATCTTCATGAAATGCAAATAAGCGGCAGGCCGGTCATCATCAACGATACGCACGAGTATGAAGGCTGGATCCCCGCACCGGCAAGCGAATGGATTCGTTCCACTTTGGGAGTCCCCATCAAGATCAAGGATGAGATCATCGGCTTTTTGTCCCTCGCAAGGTCTCAGGCGAATTCGTTCACCCGACAGGATATCGAGCACTTGCAGGCTTTCGTAAACTATGCCGGTATTGCCATTGAAAATGCGCGGCTGTACGAAGAAGTGCAGCGGCTGGCCCTCACTGATCCGTTGACCAGCATATTCAATCGAACCTTCTTCGAAGCCGAACTGATGCGCCTGGAGGGTGGCCGGGACTTCCCCGTAAGCATCATCATTGCAGATCTGGATAACATGAAGATCATTAACGACACGCTTGGGCACTCCATAGGAGATGCGCTGCTAAAAAATGCCGCCCTTATTCTACGGGAAGTATTCCGGGCGGACGAGATCATTGCCCGCATCGGCGGGGATGAATTCGCCGTTCTGCTGCCCCGGACAGACCAGGAGGTGTTGAAGGATATCCTGCCGCGCGTCCATAGGAAGTTGGATGAGCATAATGCCGTGCACTCTGATCTGCCCGTTCATTTATCCATCGGCGCATCCACTGCCAGGCTGGGTAAATTGATGGATGCGTTTATTGCCGCCGACCAGAATATGTATGAAGAAAAGACCAGGCATAAGGCTGCCCGTTGAGGGATGGATGGTATCGCCGCCCGTTTTAATAGGATGCAGGGCCTGCGCGCCCATTGCTGACGGCAGGCCCTGCACCGATCAGGATTACGCCCCTTCGAATTTCATGGTCGCCTTGCGGACAATATCCAGCAATTCCTTCAACGGCTGGATGAAGGCGAGAGTGTACAGAATAAAGCCGATGCCATACAACACACCTTCGATCGGCGAGAAAATGCTGATCCAAATGATCAGTCCGCCAAGAGTGAGCAGGGCGAGGGTAAGCCAACTGCCGCCAAGCACGGGCTTGGCCTCTTTGAGCAGGGTGCGGCGGAAAATGTATGGGATAAGGGCAATGCCAAATTGGAATACCCAGCCATAGATCAGGGGTTGAGGCGCGGTCGATTCGACGGGTCCGCTTTTGAGGAAGCCGAGCACGATCAATGGCGCCACCAGCACCGGCAATAGGATCCACAGATACGAAGCGACCAGATGCCAGCCGCCCGCCTGGGTGAGATGCCCGCTGGCTTTAAGGGAGCGGATCATTAAGACCAGCAGCCATACTGTGGCGGAAAGATGCAATACCAAGCCAACGACGGTCGGCGGCAGGCTGAACTCAGCGGGGATCCACGGGCCGAGGATGATGCCGAACGCGCCGAGGGTCATGCCCCAATAGATGAAATCGATGGCTTTCTTTTCGCCTAGCGCTCTGCCTGTGATAATCGGGATGAAATCCACGAGCAGACCTGCAAAGACCAGCGACATGAACCCCCACGAGTTGGCGTGGATGTGAACTTCAAGCGGTACGCGGATGCGTAGCGCGGTGCTCCAGTTGAGGAAAATCCCCGTACCGAGGATGATGCCCAGCAACAGGTAGGCGACGCCCGTGGTGTAAAACTTGAGGCTGGCGGGCATTTCGCCGCCGCGCAAATTCCATAACTGCCCAAGCAGCAGCGAAGCGGCGATGAAGACCAACGTGCCGCCTGCAAAGATCTGCGGATGGTTCATGCTCGAAAAGCCTGCGATCAACAAAGCGAAGCCCCCATTGAGCGAAAGCCAGATATCCCAGCGCATGGCAGGTTTGGGCTTCTTTGCATGGCTTGCGATCAGTGCGGGCAGCAGCCCAAAGATGACCTGCGAAAGAATGCCAAGTGTGATGAAGTGAACGCGCACCCAGCGCAAGGCGGGGAATGCGCCCGTTAAGTTGAAACTGACCAGCGAGGCATCCGCCGCGATGAACAGTCCGACAAAGGTGTAAAACAAGGTGGTAAAGATGTATGGAATTGACATTTTTTCTCCTTTTTATTTTCCATATCCCATGCGTACGAACATGTTGTTATTTAGTGAATTCATGCCGGCCCCTTCGAGCCAAGAAAAACCAGGCGCGTCTTTGCCGTGATGCCGCGCTTCGATCCGCTCGGCGCGACCACCGTCACACCTGGTTTGATCTCGAACGCTTCATCGTCCACGAACATCAAGCCTTCGCCTTCGAGGAAGTGATACATCGCCGCCTCGCCCGGATGTTTCGGCAACTGTTGCCCCGCTTCCAACCCAACGACCAGCACCTTGAAACTCTCTGTGTTGAGCAGGAACTGCGGCCTGGCCCCTTCGTTTGAAAAGATCGCTTTGGATTTTGTTTCAGCGAAATAGACGTCTGGCATACGAACTCCTTTTTGATATGCCAAACTTTATCGTTTTTCCCCGCTTCCCGACCCGACTTTTGTCGGGTTTTCAGCCTCGATCTTTAATCCCCCCAAAGCGTTCCCTGCTCTGCCAACCCTGCTTGGTCTACAATCTGAATCTGCTGCCTGCCCATTTCGATCAACCCCACCTTCGTCAATTCGCGGATGACTCGACTCACTACATCGGGAACTGTCCCCAGCCTTGCCGCCAACTCGGTCTGATTTTTCCACCGTCGCTGTTCGACCGCATCGTTTCGGCTTGGTCCAGCAATAATTGTATGAACCTCGCATCAACCGTTTTCAACGACAAGTCTGCTGCCAATGTGGCAAGCATGGTGATGTGGTTCGCCAGCATCTCGATGATCTGCATCGCCGATGAGGATGCACGATCACGATCTCTTCCAACACCTTGCGCGGGATCACCCCTTTGCCTGATTCTTCCAGCGCGATTGCTTTGGCGGAGTTTTGCTTTTGGCGACTCACCGATCTCATTGAACACTTCGCCTGCTTTAATGAAACTAAGTACCTGCTCGCGTCCATCGGGCGAAGTCCGCATAGCTTTGAGCGACCCATACATATTCAAGATAGAAGAGATTATTTTCCACGTTTCCTTCCTAGAAGATCACCGCATTGGGCGCAAAGACCTTCCACACCACACTCTTGGCGAACGCAGAGAGTGTCTCATCTCGAGCCCGCGCATGGATTCAAAGTTCTTGAGGCGCTTCCGGAGTTGGGATGCATCCAATCTTGTATAAATATTCTTGAAGCTCGGCATGGTTTGTCTTGCGAAATGTAGTGAGCAGGTCAAGCGGACAGTTGAACCATCCGCGTGGGCTAGCAATGCCTGTCGATTCGATGGCTTTGTATAGTAAGACGCTGCCTGTCCGTTGGGTGAACTAGAGGGTTTAGGAAAGTTGTGGCCTTATAAATATCTTCTCATTCCTTCGTT
>DAOQBX010000149.1:0-5075 GCA_035340155.1 Anaerolineales bacterium
AACGCGAGACCAAGGACACGCTCGTCGAACTCAAGGAGCGCCTCGCCTCCTACGAGTCTTCTGTGGATGTGGTCTCCAAACAGATCAAGGCCCTTTCCAAACAGGTCGCCGACATCCCGCCGGTGGCAAAACGCCTCGATCAGTTCGAAAATCTCATCACCAAACAACGCACCGAGATCGTCAAACTGATCGAACAGGCCGACAAGAATCACACCACGGCCGAAAAGGACATCACCAAGGAATATCGCGCCGAGTTCACCGAAGTGGAAAAATCCATCGAAGCGATCAAGGTCGCCACCAACCTGACCGAGATCAAAAAACAACTCAAGGAACGCGGTGATGAGATCAAACGCGTCCAGACCAACGTCGGTGATTTTGTCTCAAAGGTGGAAGACGCCAAACGCGCCAACGACGATGTCAAACATGCACTGATGGCGAACGAAGAAGCACGCAAGAACGACCTGAAACGCATCGCCGATCTGCAAGGCGAGATCACAGCCGTCCGTAAGCGCATTGATGAACACCGTGACCGCACCACCATCCAAGCCGACAGCATCCGCGCAATGGAAGGACGCATCACTGAATTAGTGGCATCGGAATTGGAACGTAAACAGTCTCAAAGCGCGTTCATAGACAGCCAAAAGGTTGCGCAGATCGACCGCGAGCGGGTCTTCAAGGACTGGCAGGAGAAATTCGTCGAGTTCCAAAAGGAAGCGGAAGGCCTGGATGCGCAGATCCAGAAAATGGACGAAGCCCTGCGCAGCGCCAAGAAGGCGCAGGAGACCTACCTCGAACTCAACACCCGTCTCGAGCGCCGCATCAACGAAGTGACCGAAATGCAAAGGCTCGCAGAGGAGCGTCTGCGTCAGGAATGGATCACCTTCAAGGCGGATGAACAGAAGCGCTGGACCGGATACAGCCTATCCTCCGAAGAATCCTTCCGAGAGATCCGCAAGGATGTCGGCAAATACGAGGGCAGTATCAGCACCCTGAACGAAATCACGCAGGTCATGCAGGACCAACTCCACCAGACCACAGATGCTTCTGAAAAGCAGCTACAGGAAATGATGAACGTGGTGCATGAGTGGATGACCTCCTACCAGCGCATCATGGGGCACGGCAAAAAAACCACCAAGAAGTAAACCACGTCTTTCCTCTTTCATCTTTCACAACGGAAGAGGAAGGAGGAAAGATTTATTTAACGCATGAGAGTCATTGGCACAGCAGGGCATGTAGATCACGGCAAATCCACGCTCATCGAAGCGCTAACCGGCGCACACCCGGACCGTCTCAAAGAAGAGAAGGCCCGCGAGATGACCATCGAACTCGGCTTCGGCTGGCTCACCCTTTCGGATGGCGAAGAGATCGGCATTGTGGATGTGCCCGGCCACCGCGACTTCATTGAGAATATGCTTTCAGGCATCGGTGGCATCGACGCGGCCCTGCTGGTCATCGCTGCCGACGAAGGCGTGATGCCGCAGACGAAGGAACATCTCGCCATCTTGGACCTGCTTCAGATCCCCGCCGGTCTGATCGTGCTGACCAAGACTGACCTCGCTTCAGACTCAGGGTGGCTTGATCTTGTTGAAACAGATATTCGCTCCGCTGTGAGCGGCACCGTGCTACAAGGCGCGCCCATTATCCGAGTCTCGGCAAGGAACAAAACGGGGCTCGAAACGCTCATCTCCAGCCTCCAATCCCTCCTCCAACAAAAACCTGCACGGCCCGACCTTAATCGCCCGCGTCTGCCGGTAGACCGCGTCTTCACCATCAGCGGATTTGGCACCGTCATTACCGGCACGCTGAGTGACGGTCACCTTTCCGTGGGCGATGAAGTGGAAATTTTGCCGGGCGGAGTCAAAGGGCGCATCCGCGGTTTACAGACCCATAAAAAGAAGGAAGAGGTCGCCGTTCCCGGCTCACGGACTGCGGTCAATATCGCCGGTGTGGATGTGGAAGAGATTCGGCGCGGGGATGTGCTCGCCCACCCGGGACAGTATCAATCCACACGCCGGGTCGATGCGCGCTTGCGGGCCTTGAGCAATATGAGCAAATCCATTCAACACGGCGACGAGGTGAAATTCTTCGTCGGCGCGAGCGAGACCATCGCCACCCTGCGCCTGCTTGGAACGGATGAACTCAAGGCGGGCGAAGAGGCCTGGGTTCAATTGGAACTGCGTGATGAACTTGTCGCCCAGCGCGGAGACCGCTATATTCTGCGCCGCCCCTCCCCCAGTGAAACCCTCGGCGGCGGCGCAGTGGTGGATCACCAACCCAAGGGGCGTCACAAACGTTTCGATGCCGATGTATTGAAGTCACTGGAGTCACTGGCTCAAGGCACACCCGCGCAGATCTTGTTCGAAGCCGCCATGGCACTTGGGGCCGCATCCATCAAAGAGATCACGGCCAAATCACGCCTTGAAGCGGAGAAGTCCGATGCGGCATTAAAGGAATTGCTGGGGAGCGGGCAGATACTTCTATTGGAAGAAAGCCTTGCCATCGCCCTGCCACATTGGACTGTGCTGGGTGAAAAATTCATACAACTCGTCGAGACACATCATAAACAGTTCCCATTGCGCAGGGGAATTCCCCGCGAGGAATTGAAAAGCAAGCTCAAACTCGCGCCCAAGGTCTTCAATGCCGCGCTTGCTTTTCTTGTCACTCACAACTCGTTGTTCGACCAGCGCGGGGTCGTATCCAAGCCAGGGCATGAGGTACAGTTCAATGGACAGGAACAGGTCAAGGTCCGCGAGTTGATGCGCAAGTTCGAGTCGAATCCCTATGCCACACCAAGCGTCAAAGAATGTCAGGCGGAAGTCGGTGACGAGGCCCTCAACGCGTTGATCGATATGGGCGAACTCATAACAGTTTCAGCGGATGTCATCTTCCGCAAAAAAGATTATGATGAGATGGTGGCTGGCATCAAAACGGCCATCGCACAAAAGGGACAGATCACGCTTGGCGAAGTGCGCGACCAGTTGAACACCACCCGCAAATATGTGCAGGCGCTGCTCGAGCATTTGGACGCGACCGGCGTGACCATGCGCGCTGGAGATGCCAGAAAATTGAGGCAATGAAATAAAAAGGAGAGATCATGTGCGGCAGATTTACACTTACTGTTGACCCCGCTGAACTAAAAGAAAGTTTTGACGGTTATATTTTCCCGACCCAGTTTGCTCCGCGTTTCAACATCGCACCCACCCAGCCTGTTTTGGCGATCCCAAACGACGCGAAGAACAGGGCCGATTTCTTTTTATGGGGCTTGATTCCCTCATGGTCGAAAGACCCGACCATAGCAAATAAACTCATCAACGCACGCGGCGAAACCCTCGCGGAAAAACCGTCCTTTCGCGGCGGCTTCAAATACAAACGTTGCATGATCCTGGCCGATGGTTTCTATGAATGGAAAACCAACGCTGGCGAAAAAAACAAAACCCCGTATTTCATTCATATGAAAGACCGTAATCCATTCGCTCTTGCCGGTCTATGGGATGAATGGCACTCGCCCGATGGTGCCTCGGTACGCACCTGCACCATCATCACCACCGAGCCGAACGAGTTGATGTCAACCCTGCACAACCGCATGCCGGTGATCCTTGATCCGAAGGATTACGCTCAATGGCTGGACCCTGCGCCTCAGCCTCCCGATAGATTGCAACACCTCATCAGGCCCTTCCCCGCTGACAGGATGTCCGCCCACCCGGTCTCGACCCTGGTGAACAAGCCCGAGAACGACCGGCCGGAATTGGTCGTGCCTTTACAATAACATTTTCAAATCCTCCAACGTAGCCATCTTTAGAATCATGCAAAAAATTAAACTTTGGCTTGCTGCCCGCTTTCCCGCGCTTGCCTCTCGTGACTACCTGCTCTTCATCATCGGACAGTTCATCTCCGTCATCGGTACCTGGATGCAAGCCACTGCCCTGCCCTACCTCGCGTACCGCATCTCAGGCCGCCCGCTGGACCTTGGGCTGATCGGATTCTCGAATACGCTTCCCACATTATTGTTCGCCCTGCCCGCCGGTGTGCTGGTTGAACGCTGGGACAAGCGCAAGACGGTCATTATCTTACAGGCGGTTATGGCGATCCAGGCTGTAGGGTTGGCCTATCTTTCCTATTCTGGAAAGTTGCAGATCTGGCACATCGTGTTACTGGCCTTCGTTTACGGGTCGGCTGTGGCTGTGGAAGTGACGGCCCGTCAGGCCATGCTGATCGAACTGGCGGGTAAAGAGGCGCTGCCCAGCGCCATCGCGCTCCAAACCACTGCATTCAACCTCGGGCGCATCCTTGGTCCACTGACGGCAGCCTGGCTTATTGCCTGGAGCGGCACGGAAGGGACCGTCTTTCTGGTGAACGGAATCAGTTTCCTGTTCGTCATCACCAGCCTGTTCTTCGCGCGGACAAAGTTCAAGGTGGAGAACGATGGAGTCAAGTCGCAAGGTATGCGACAGGACTTCAAAGAAGGCCTCGCGTACATCCGTTCAAATACGCTGGTCATGTCCGCCATTTTGATGTCGGCGTTGCTGGGCTTCTTCGGCATTCCGCTGCTGCAACAGATCCCCGCACTGGCGCGCGATATCCTGCAACCCGTCCTGCATGTTGAGACGATGATCGCTTCACGCACAAGCAGTCTGTATACTGCGCAGGGTGTCGGTGCGCTGACGGCGGCCTTCATGATGGCCTACTTCGGCACGGCAGACAAGGCAAAGACCCTTTTATGGGGTCAGGTTCTTTTTCTCATCCCCATCATCACGCTTGGAATGACAAAAAATACGAACATAGCCCTTGTTCTGCTGGCCTTTATCGGCTGGGGCACGGTCATCCAACTCATCAGCATGAACACCACCATTCAAGTACGCGTGCCCAATGAATTGCGCGGGCGTGTGTTCAGCGTATACTTTTGGGCGTTACAGGGTGTGGCGCCGTTCGGCAGCATCGTCATCGGCTGGGTTGCACAGAATTGGGACGTTCCCACCGCGATCATCATGGGCGGCGTAACCTGCCTGTTGGGGTTTGCAGCGCTGCGCTTATTTTTCATGCGCAAGGCAGCCCTTTCGGCTTAAGGCAGACTAAGT
>DAOQBX010000150.1:0-5066 GCA_035340155.1 Anaerolineales bacterium
CAAAAGAAAAGCCAGCGGCTCCAGTACCCAATGGTAATGCCCATTGATCAGCGCGTTGCTGTCATAGGCTTCACGCAGAACCTTGCCCCAGGTGGGAAGGCTGGGATCGCTCAGGCCCATCAGCGCCAGCGATGTTTCAATGAAGACATAGCCCGGCACCAGAATGACCATTTGCGGAATGAGGGTGGGCAAGATACGCGGCACAAGATAGCGGAAGATGATGCGCCAACTGCCTGCGCCATAAGACTGTGCCGCCTCAATGTACGGCAATTCCTTGAACTGTAAAAAGATGGCGCGATAGTTCTTAATGGCGCTGCCAAAGATGCTCAGCAAAATGGTGACGCCAAGCGTCAGCCAGATGCTGCGCGTGTAGAACACCGCCACCATTACCAGCACAGGGAAAAGCGGCAGGATCATGTTCACTTCGGTCAGGCGCTGTACGAACGCATCGACCCAGCCGCCGAACCAGGTCCCGACCGCGGCGATGATCATGGTCATGACGGTGGTGGCGGTGACCGCCAGCAGGCCAAACAATAAGGCGATCGGCATGCCCCACAAAAGCGGCAGACCGAGGTCGCGGCGGCGCATGTCTGTGCCAGCCCAGCCGTATACCTGCCCATGCAGGACAACGCGCACATTCATTTCCGCATTGGGCTCAAAATGGATGATCTGCGCCAGCAGTTGATATTGGCCGGTCTGTGGTTTCGGATTTTCATGATCCCCATCGCTGAACAGGATCATCTCAGGGTGAAGAGAATCTGTTTTTCTCTGCATGGTCTTATCCTGGCTGAGATAATATGAAACCTTTTTCTCAACAATGAAACTGGATAATGGAGTCTCACTGCCATCGGGAGCGATTAGGGTCAGGGAAATGAACGAGGGCTTGGATTCAAACGTCGGTTCGGCCACCACCATCAGGTCCTGTGGAAAGCCGCCGGTGTAGTGATAGTTAATGGGAAAGCGCATCTCGACACGCGTCATGCCCGCATCACTGGCAAGGGTTGAGACTTCAGTCGTTTTATCGCGGCTGTCGAAGGTAAGGGTCTCCGGTAGATCGTCTTTACGGAAGAAGTTGATCCACGCAGGCGGAACCAGCTGTGGATGTTCGGACCAGTCATAGTCCTGTCCGCGCCAAATGCGGATGGCCTGGTAGGAGGAGATGGTCGTGGAAATATATACGGATGTAACTATCAGGGTCAAAATGATCAGCAACCCTGCCACAGCGGAGGGATAGCCCAGGATCTCACGAAAAGTCCGCCCGAAGTTCTGAAGCGATTCCTTGACGTTCGATCTCATAGCCTGCACTGTGAGTTTCCAATCCGAATGGGCGCTCTCTTTACTGGTTCCAGTTCGGGGGCGAACGAGATTTTCAAAGAAGGTCTTCAGCCCGACGTTCAAGCGGATGTTCCTTGCCTGACCCGTGAGATCGATCTTGACGCGCGGGTCCACCAAAGCATAGGTGACATCCAACAGCAGGACGGTCAGCGCCAGCATGTACGCATAAATGATCGTAAAGCCGACGATCACCGGCGTGTCGAACAGGCGGACGGAGTTGAAGAATACCAGCCCCATGCCGGGCCAGTCAAAGACCAGCTCCAACAGAACAGAGCCAGACCAACTGCTGATGAGCAGGAAGGCGAAACTGGTCAGCAAACTCGGCAGAGCCGGGCGTAATAGATATTGACCCTCCACAATACGATTGGGAAGTCCGCGTGCGTATGCCATTTCGACATAATCGTCGTGGGAATAGATCAGAAAGAAAGTGCGCCATGAATATACGCTTTGAAAAAACGCACTGAGAAAAATGGCGCTGACCGGCAGCACCATATGCCGCAGGATGGTAAAGGTGGGACCATATTTTTGTGACTCAGCCGGGTCGGTCGCATACATGCCGCCGTAAGGCAGCCAGCGTAACTGGACGGCAAAGATGACGATCAGGAAGACCCCATAGAACCACGGCGGGGCCGATGAGATGGGTGAAAGCGCAATGAAGATCTTATCCAGCAGACTACCGGGCCTGCGAGTGACCACCAGCGCCGCCCAGACACTGCCAAAAAACAGCAATACATTCGCAGTGGCGAACAGGAGCAGGGTGCGCGGCAGATTGTCGAGGATGATATCCTTGACCAGGTTGCTGTCGATGCCGTAGCGCAAACTGACATAGATGCGCGACTCACCAAGGTTCAGGGTCAGGCCGTTCTTCAACCAGCGCAGCGAACGCAGCACGAAGGGCTGATTCAGACCTTCCGCTTCGTACATGGCCTGCCGCGCTTCGTCGATGGCCTTCAGCTTTTCATCGGGGGGCAGGTCTTTCAGCCAGCCGCTTTTGGTCATGAAGGTCAGGTTCTCTTCGATCAGTCCTTTCATGATCTCATCGACATAGCCGCCCATGTTGGCAACCAGAATGGTGATGTAGACCGCGATCACCGCCGTAATGAAAAGGGATAGGCCGCGCATGGAGGTGTATCCCAAAACTCGAACAATATCGCTCTGCCGCAAGGCGCGCGGGCGCGGCGCTTCGAAAGTGGGTTCAGCAATGTAGCCAGGTTGCTCGGACATGCGGGTATTATATAATACTTGTCAGGAGCAAATACCGGAGCAGCATGAAAGAAAATTCCACCTATCGGTTCGTGAAGGTTGGCAACGGCCGGCTCTCGCTCAATCACCGTCCGCGTGGCGTGGATTTTCCCCATCTGCGGGAACTGGGTTGCACCCATGTTGTGACCCTGTTGAAGGAAAGTGAACACGCTGAACGCATACGTGCTCTCACCGAAGCCTCAGGCATGACCTGGTTCTGGCTGCCCGTCCCAAACGGGAATTACCCCGAAGGCATGGTTCATGAGCGAATGCTGGCGGCCATGCCGCAACTTTCACACCTGCTCGACGAAGGCCGCTCCCTGCTCATCCATTGCTCGGCAGGCATCCACCGCACTGGAACCGTGGCCTATGGCCTGCTCCGCTGGCGCGGATTGGACCGTGAAGAAGCGATGCAGATCATCAGTGAAATTCGTAAAGAGACCGCCGAAGGCATGCTCGAAAAACGCATGCGCTGGGGCAATGAGAATGCCAGGCAGGTATCCTTCGGAGGATCCTGGTTGGAGAATATCCGAAATTTTTTGAAGCATTTAGTCTCATAATAAATAAAGAGGAAATCATGCGAACAAGGTCAGCCAAATATTATGATGAGATCTATGCCGCCAACGGAAAAGATTATCCTGCCGAAGCGGCGCTCACTCACAAGATCATCAGGCGCTATAAAAAATCCAAAAATATTACCCTATTGGATGTCGGTTGCGGCACCGGGATTCATCTTGGGCTATTAAAGGAATATTATCAAGCCGAAGGGTTGGATATTGACCCGTTTATGCTGAAGGAAGCCAGAAAGAATTATCCTGACCTGCATTTTCATCAGGGAGACATGGCAAATTTTGATTTGGGCAGATCCTTCGATGTTGTGATTTCACTATTCAGCGCCATCGGGTATGCCAGGACAAAGGCGCGGTTGAACAAGACCCTGCAGACCATGGCCAGGCACCTAAACCCGCAAGGGGTAGTATTGATCGAGCCATGGTTCACTCCTGAACAGTGGAATCCGGGACGGGTATTCACGACCTTATCGTCGAAAACAGATTCAAAAGTATTTCGCATGAGTTATAGTGGACGAAAAGGCAAGATCTCCATCATCGAATTCCATTATCTGATCGGAACACCAAAAGGCATTGAATACACTTCAGAAATCCTCAAATTAGGCCTCTTCACCCAAGAAGAATATATTGAGGCTTTCCAGAAAGCAGACCTAACCGTAACATATGATCCAAAAGGCCTGGATGGACGCGGACTGTATATTGGAGTCAAGTCATGAGCAACAAGTTCTTTCGCGAGCGCATCCAACAAGCCATCTACGACCCCATCCTTCAAACCGCCCTAGATAACAACTCCGAGCGCAGGCTCAAGGGACGGGCTGCCGCTTTCACCTCCATCCCCGATTGGCCGGAACGGCGACAACGCGCGCATCGCATCCGCGCGGAGGTGATCGAACACCTCGACAAATACCTGGAGCAATTCATCGCGCATAACGAAGCGAACGGAGTTATCGTCCACCGTGCCAAGGATGCGGCGGAGGCTGTGAATATCGTCTTGGACATTGCCCGCCGGAACTCGGCAAAGTTATTCGCCAAATCCAAAAGCATGGTCAGCGAAGAGATCGAACTCAACCATGCGCTTGAAAAGGAGGGTATTCGGCCCATCGAGACCGATCTCGGTGAATACATCGTGCAACTCCGGCGCGAGCGGCCGAGTCACATCATCACCCCGGCGGCCCACCTCACCCGCCAACAGGTGGCACAACTCTTCCATGAAAAGGTCGGCATTCCCTACACCGAAGACATCCCAACCCTCACGGCCACAGCGCGCCGGATCCTGCGCGAGATCTTCCTCACTGCCGATATCGGCCTGAGTGGAGTCAACTTCGGTGTGGCAGAAACCGGCGGCTTATGCATCGTCACCAATGAAGGGAATGGGCGCATGGTCACCAGCATCCCCAAGACTCACATCGCCCTGATGGGCATGGAGCGTCTCGCACCCAACCTCGATGATCTTGCCCTGCTGCTCTCGCTCCTGCCACGCTCGGCCACTGGTCAAAAACTCACGGTCTACACCCAAATCCTCCACAAACCCATGCCCGGTCAAACCCGGCACCTTGTCATCCTCGACAACGGGCGCAGCAAACTTCGCAATTCGCCGTTGAAAGAATCCCTTTATTGCATCCGCTGCGGCGCATGTCTCAACGCCTGCCCGGTCTTCCGCGAACTTGGCGGCCACGCCTACATCGGACGCGACCAGTCCATTGCGCCCTATCCCGGTCCCATTGGCTCGGTCATTTCGCCGGGGCTGCTCGGGGAAAACTTCGTCCATCTCGCGCAAGCATCCTCCCTGTGCGGCGCGTGCAAAGATGCCTGCCCGGTGGATATCGACCTGCCAAAAATGCTGACAAGGGTGAGAGCCGGAGCCGCATCCAGAGATCGGGGATCAGCAAACAGCGATGGAGCGGGATTAACCCGATCAAC
>DAOQBX010000151.1:0-5054 GCA_035340155.1 Anaerolineales bacterium
CAGGGGTATCCATTTTGGGGGTTGCCAGTTGGAGGTAGGAAAGCGCCCAGGCCGTCTTTACATAAGATTGCAAGATCCCATTCAGCACCAGCAGAACCGGGAAATACACTACACAACAGGTCAGAGACACCCATACAGCCGGGGGAACGGATGAAAACGAATCCATGGATGGTGCCGCAAAAATGAGCGGCAGCAGGGCTACGATGATGGGCAGGGCCAGAACAAAGCCAATGATCGCCCCGCCAATCCCGAGAATGAGGGCCAAAGCGACCATTCCGCCAACATCCGAGCGAACGATCTCCCAACCGCGACGGAAAGCATCCAGCATATTAAGGTCTTCTGCCACGATGGCCGCCTGCGCCTGCTCTACGATCACACCGACGACCCACGCTACCGGTACCAACAAACAAAGCAATGGCAAGAGACAGGCCAATCCAAGCCCCATGGTCAAAAAGGCGATCGCAAAGAACGGCAACAGAACTACCAGAAATGCCAGTCCAACCAAAAGGTTCAACCCAAAGAAACGCCAGAAATATGGCATGCTCTCGGACCACAGTTCGGCAAACATCAGGGACGAAGCCCCCTGCTCCAGTTTGAAGACGCCTTTGAGAATGCCGATGCGGCCCATCATCCCTAACGCGTAGAAGACAAAGGATAGGATGATAATGAAGACGCAGACAGCGATGATGATCAGCATATAACGCTGGAAAAAATCGGTAAACTGTCTTGAAAATTGCTCCATTTCGCCGCCCTGAAACGGATTGGAGTTTCCATTTTGGTTGAACTCCGAACTGGAGCGGTTACTGCTGTTGCCGCTCCCGCCGCCGTTGGCGAACCCGGCCAGAACGCCAAAGACCCACAGAACCTTATGGTTCCAAATGATCTGCCATGCCCGCGTAAGTATAGTTCCGAGATTAATTTTCATAATAGTCTCCAATCTACATTACACAAAACCAAACCTTGCTCAAATCTTTTCCATCGCAGATGGCTCTACCGCAGGGGTGTCCTCTCCACCCCGGATACGCAGATACAACACCACCCATGATATTTTGAAGAAAGTCATCAAGACCGCCTGAGACAGGATTGAGATCGCAAAGAAGAGGAGGAAAACGCCTGCAACCACCGCCCCCACTAGTACGGATGATGACATTTGTGTTCCAGCCAGGGCTGGCATTAACATCATCATGGGGAACATGATCGGCAAGGTCACGACCATTGAGATGATATACATCAGGAAGTACAGCAAAACGATCACAACAGTCACACCCAGCCAGTTGGCCCGAAAGAGATGCCAGGCGCGTGAGATGGAATCCACAACCCCCAGATCCTCCACCACCACAGCGGCTTGAGCGAGTTCCAGGGCGGAATAACCCACGATCATCACCGGGATCGCCAAAAGCATGATGGGGAAGATACATAAGGACGCCAATCCCATGGTGACGATGGAACCAGCCATGGTAACAAACACAAAGCCGAACCAGATCACCATCCAAGCACCTAAAAAGATGGCATACAAGCCGAACACACGCCAATAATAAGGTTTGACATCATGGAACAGATCCATAAACCCAAGGCTTTCCGCACCGCGTTCCACCTTCGCAGCACCCCAGGTTGCAGTTAGCTGCGCCAACACCCCAAGAAAAACTGTCGGCACCATAAAGACGAACACGACCCCCAGAAACACGAACGGCATCCACGGTGAGGTCAGGTAAGGGTCGGGGTCTTTTCCCATGAGCATTGGGAACGCCGGGTTGATCAAAAAAGAGACCGGCAGGAACACAATCGCCAATGCGCCGGGGATCATCTGCCACAGCCAGAGCACCTTGTGATTCCAACCGATCTTCCAGATACGAGTCAGTACTTCACCAAGATCAAATTTCATTCGGACCTCCCAATCAAAAATCGAGGAACGCTACTCCCATTCAATGGTCGCAGGCGGTTTACTGGTAATATCATACACCACCCGGTTGATTCCCTCCACCTCGTTCACAATGCGGCTCGAAACTTTTGCCAGCAATTCGAACGGCAGACGCGCCCAATCGGCGGTCATAAAATCATCGGTTGCCACAGCACGGATCGCAGCCGCTTCCTGATAGGTGCGCTGGTCGCCCATCACACCCACCGAGCGCACCGGCAGCAGCACCATAAAGGCTTGCGAGGTCTGCGCGCCTTTTCCGAGAAAACCCGCTTTGGATAATTCCTCCAACAGGATCGCATCCGCCGCCCGCAGACGGGACACACGTTCGGGCGTACACTCCCCGAGGCAGCGCACGGTCAGGCCGGGACCGGGGAACGGTTGCCGCCACACCAGGCCGGGATTCAAGCCGAGGGCTTCGCCCACCAACCGCACTTCATCTTTGAACAAATAACGCAACGGCTCGACGAGTTCAAATTGCATGTCTTCGGGCAATCCACCCACGTTGTGATGCGACTTGATCTTGGCCGCCTTGTCGCGATCCTTGCCAGACGACTCAACCACGTCAGGATAGATCGTACCCTGCACTAAAAATCCGGGTTTCCCCACATTCTTTGCCTCACGCTCAAAGATCCGAATGAATTTCTCACCGACAATTCTTCTTTTTGTTTCGGGATCGGTCTGTCCTTTCAGTGCACTGAGAAAGTCGTCAGCGGCATCCACAGTGATGAGTTCGGCTCCCAGACCTTCCCGAAAGGCCGAAGCGACCTGTGTCCCCTCATTCACGCGCAGGAGTCCCGTATCCACAAAAACACACACGAGTTGATCTCCGATCGCCTTATGGACCAATGCCGCGGCTACAGATGAATCCACGCCGCCGGAAACCGCTGCGAGCACACGCTCGTTGCCGACCTGCTCGCGAATCCGTTTAACGCTTTCGTCAATGATATTGGTGGGCGTCCAATCGGGAGTCACGCCGCAGATATCCACAGCAAAGTGTTTAATGAGTTCGGTACCGTTGGGAGTGTGATGCACTTCAGGGTGGAACTGTACACCAAAATATTTGCGCTGCATGTCACCCATCGCCGCATAGGGACTGTTGCTGCTTTTGGCAAGTGCAATGAAGCCCGGGGGAAGTTGGGTCACTTTATCGCCGTGAGACATCCATACTTTGGAGAGCATATCCAGCATCGTTCCGGGAATCAATGGAGTGATCTCGGCATGGCCATACTCCCGCTGGGCAGACGGATCCACTTTACCACCAAGGGCATGGGTGAGGGCCTGCATCCCATAACAAATACCGAGGATGGGCAGGCCGCTTTCGAGGATGAATTTTTGGATGAAGGGCGCGTTCTCTTCGTAGACAGATCTCGGCCCACCGGAAAGGATGAATCCTTTGGGCTGGATGGTGAGGATCTTTTCCTGCGGCGCATCCCATGGAAAGAGTTCGCAATATACTTGCGACTCGCGCACACGGCGTGCAATGATCTGGGCATACTGGGAGCCGAAATCGAGAATGGCAATGGAATTCATGGTTGTTCCTGTAGGGGCGACCTTCACGGTCACCCTTTGGTTGGTGGGTAAATAAAAATACGAGGACAGGGGCAAGCCCTGTCCCTACATAGCTGATATCAAATGAAAATGCAGGTGTGGAAAATCCTGAACTTCTCCACCGTTGACGATGAGCCGGTAGGCCTTGAGGTCGAATTCCTTCACAAGGTTTTGCACCGTGGAATACAGGTCCGTAAGAAAGGCGGTGTCTTGTGGGTCGAGGTCCGCCAGTGTTTGAACCTGCTGTTTCGGAACTATCAGAATATGGATCTTGTAACTGGGTGCCGGGTGATGGAAGGCGAGCAGAGTTGCAGTCTCGCGCAAGCGCTTAACAGGAATGGCAAAACTCATGTAGGTGAAGATCCAGCCGATGAGGAAAACGATGAAGCGAATGTGGAGAAACTTTTTCATGACATTAACGTCGAACGTTAAACGTCATTCCACGAACTCGATCTTCCCCCCATCCAGGGATTTGATGCATGCGATGGATTCGACCGGCACACCCAGCGGGGTGAGTACATCGCGGCCGCCTTCGAAGATCTTTTCGATCAACGCGCCAATGCCGACGATCTTCGAGCCGGAGGCTTCAGCCAGACGGCACAAGCCTAAAATGGTCTGACCGCTGGCGAGGAAGTCATCAATGATGAGCACTTTTTCGTTATTAGCGAGATATTCAGGTGAGACGATCAACTCGACCATGCGACCTTTCGTGTGCGAAGGGGCGAGGGTCAGGTAGACCTGGTCGGGCATGGTGATGGGTTTGGTCTTGCGGGCATATACCACCGGCAGGCCCATATGAATACCCGTGGTCAGCGCCGGGGCGATACCGGATATTTCAGCAGTCAGGATCTTGGTTGCGCCAATGTTGGCAAAACGTTTCGCAAATTCCCGCCCGCAGGCATCCATCAGGGTTGGGTCCACCTGGTGATTGACGAAACTATCCACTTTCAGGATCCCACCGCCGAGTACTTTCCCCTCCGTCAAAATACGTTGTTGCAGTTCGTTCATTACTCCTCCGAATGTCCAGACAGATTTACAAGTGAATTTTACACTGGAATAAGAAAGAGAAAAGAGGGAATGGCAACCCAGCGCTTTGCTTATTGCTGTTTAAGGTCACAAAATACTCTGTGTTAGAATCTTGCGCGTGATTTATAAATTGGTTCTCGCATCCAATTCCCCACGCCGCAAACAACTCTTTGGGCTCGGAGGCTGGGATTTCACCGTCATCGTCGCCGATGTGGATGAGACTCCGCTCGCGCAAGAGTCGCCGCGTGAGTATGTTCTCAGGCTGGCACAAGCCAAGGCTTTGGCGGTCCAGCCCAGGGCGGAGTCGGATGCGATCATCATCGGATCGGATACGACCGTGGTGGTCGGGAACGAAATCCTCGGCAAACCCGTCGATACAGCGGATGCGGAGCGCATGTTGAAGCAATTGCGCGGGCGCACGCATCAGGTCTTGACGGGAGTGGCAGTCCTACGCGCCGGAGATAGCTCGCTGCTGACGGTGTGTTCCATCACCGATGTGCCGATGCGGAATTATTCAGACGAGGAAATCCGTGCCTACATCGCCACTGGCGACCCGATGGAC
>DAOQBX010000152.1:0-5040 GCA_035340155.1 Anaerolineales bacterium
ACGCGTTGTTCATAGTCGTTGCCTTCGTCACCGCTGGCATGCGAAATGATGAGCTTGGCGGGCAGGTCAAGCCGACGCATTAGCTCAATGGCATGCTCGATGCCTTTGCGTTGGATGACTCGGGTTGGTTGTAGAAAAAAGTATTCGCCGTTGCCAATGCCAAAGTCCGCGCGAACCGATTGGGTGTATTCATCGGGTGGAGGCGGCGGCGAGTCAAAGTCCATTACGTTGGGGACGACTCGTGAGGTCACGCCGTAACGAGTGGCGATCTGTTGCGCCTGCACCGAGTTGATGACCACATGCCGAACCGATGGCAGAGTTGGAGGGAATGCCGCGGCAAGATAATCGTTCACGCAGTTAACTTGAAAGCGTTGACGTTCCCAATGAAAGTCGTGATGATGCGCAATGGTTGGGTAGCCGGTCTCGGCAATGAATTCGGTGATCGCAAGCCCCAGCGGCAGGTTGAGCGGAATAGTCAACGCATTTTCGGTAACGAGAATCTCAAGGTTGAACTTGCGTGCAAATTTGTACAACTCTTCTTTAAAGTATTCTTTCAATTCATTAATGCGCTTGGTCATGGCAGGCGGGCGGACGTAGATCGAGAAGAAGTCCTTGTGCAAATGCGCCATTTCAGGGTGAGACTCGCGCGCTTCTTTCGTGACCGTCCAACTGCCGGAGTAGGCTTGTTGATTCAACTTGTCAATTTCGGGATGACGATAGAACGCCTCCGGCACAACGTGGGATTGATCTGCGCTTCGGTCGCATTCCCCTGCAAAGTAAAAACACTTATGACCCAGCCGCTCAAGCACGGTCGCCCATTTGATCGTTTCAAGCGAAACGCCGTCTGTGCCTGCGAAACGGGTGGAGATAAAACCAATATTGTGAGAAGAAGGATTCATGGGTTGCCTCTAAATTATTTGTTTCATCGGTGGTCGAGTAGGCGGTGTTCTCCCGCCGTATCGAGACCACCAGTTCATGAAAAGTTGCTATATAAATATTTGGTCTCGATACGCGCTCACCTGCACTGCAAAATGCAGCGCGGTGCAAGTGTCGCGCTACTCGACCACCGGAGTATCTTTTAGCCAGAGCACTTGATATGGCTCTAACTTGATTTGCTTCTCATTCATCGAAAAGGAAACAGATTTTTGACTGACATTGTGTAAACACAGCATGCGCTCTTGACCATCGGGTGAGATTCGTTCCACGGAAAAGACAGCGGGGTGAAGGTCGTGGATGATCTGCGTTCTATGCGGGTCGAAGACGGGTGAACTGCTGCGTGTTCTCAGTAACTCGCTATATTTTCCGAAAACTTTGGATCGTAAAGAGTTTTCATCTGCGAGTTGACTTTGCAATTCATCCAACTGCAATTTCTCGCGGTTGATGGTGCGGTTGCGGCCAGTTTGCTTTACACCTTCAGTCCAACCGCGTGAGCCGAAGAGACTGTGGAAGTAAATGCCCGGCAGGCCGATGATGGATAACATGATGGCTTGTGCGGCGATAAATCGGTTGACTTGTAACTCTAACGGTTCATCCCCGCTCGGGCTTGATAGCGCATCGAAATAGTTGATATTCATCTCATACGGACTCTGCGTTCCATCCGCGTTGTGTTTGTAGGAGATCAAGCCACCATGCGCGATGACTTTATGAACCAGCGAGTCGATGTCAGCGTTGGATAAAATTCCACGGGCAGGATTCAGCCCGATCCCGTCGTGTGAGGCGAGGAAGTTGAAGAAGGTGGTTTGATTCGAAGGCAGGGGCAATGTCCGCGCCCAGTCGGATAAGATGCGTGCGTCGCCGGTGTGGAAGGTGTGGAGAGTCAGTGGCGGCAGGGCAAAGTTGTAAACGAGTTGGGCTTCGTTCGTGCCATCACCGAAGTAAGAGATATTATCGCTGTGTGGGACGTTGGTTTCGGTGATGAGATGCACATGCGGCGCGACTTCGTTCAACGCGACGCGCAGGAATTGAATGACGGCATGTGTTTGCGGAAGGTGGATGCATGTGGTGCCGATCTCTTTCCAAAGATAGGCGATCGCATCAAGGCGGATGAAGGTCGCTCCGTACTCGGCGTATAAAAGCAGGATGTCGAGAATTTCCAAAAGGACGTCGGGGTTTTTGATGTTGAGATCGACCTGATCCGCGCTGAAGGTCGTCCACACTTTTTTCTCGCCGGATGGAGTCTGGAAGATGGTCAGCAACGGCAGCGCACGCGGACGAACAACTTGTGAAAGGTCGGGTTCGCCTTCGATGGTGATGAAATAATTTTTGTAGTGCGGGTCGTCTTGCAGGAATTTTTGAAACCAATCACTTTGCGAGGAGATGTGATTGATGACGCCATCGAACATCAGCCGGAAATTCTGCATGGATGAAACATCATCCCATGTGCCAAGTGCTGGGTCAATCTGGCGATAATCGACGACGGAGAAACCATCATCGGATGTCCACGGGTAGAAGGGCAGGATGTGAATTCCGCTCATGACGCCAGATAAATGTCCGTCGCAGAAATTCTTCAGCGTTCGCAGCGGCATTTCATTTGCGCGTTGAACTTGATCGCCATAAGTGATGAGAATCGAATCGCGTTCGGTCAAGCCGTTGAATTGCGGTTTGATGCGCGGACGATATTGTTTCAGTAGTTGTTGGGTTTGTTCGAATAGACGCGCAGATACACTTTCCCCGTAGATAAACGTGAGTAGGGTCAGAAGTCTTTCAGTCATCAGCCTCGTGAGAAATATAAATTTGCATAGTGATGCTGAAATTTTTATACCATGAAATGAGAGGTTTGGATTAATTAAAAGTGACAGCCACCTGCATGGTGACTGTCACTTGGTTCTTATTTATTTACATCTCAACAATGCAAGGCGCTTCGTCTTTTACGATCACACTTTCGCCGTTCGCGAATGTGACCGTAGTGTGTTCCTGTCCTCGCGAGATGGACAACCCTTTATGTTTGATGGTTACACCGAAGGGAAACAGGTTTCGGCCTTCAAGCCGCACTCGCGTGGGCGAAAGGATCGTCACACCCAACGCCTGCATGAATAAGCCGACTGGCGCGAAGCCCGTCAATGAATTTCGCTCCCCGATTCCGGTCCCTTTTTCAGCGTGATAGCGCTGGTAGAACGAGCGGTTCTGTTTCAGGTTTTGAATGACAGCATTCATTAAATGCGCGGTCAGGCGGGTGGCCTCAGCTCGGAAGCCATAAGCCAGCAATCCTTCAGCCATAAGCAGATTCCAGGGTAGGCTCACACTCATCGAAATAATTTCCGATTCCGGGTCCGGGCTGAGCGGTAGGGAGGGCATGCCAAAGGGACGGTCGAAGCGGTCTGCCATCATCACGTTGCGACTGATCAAGGCGTAGGCGCGTTGTTTATCCATGGCGCCTGCCCACAGTGGCAGGCCTAGCGTGATATCTTCGCCGGACATATCCACAACCGAGATGATGATGCGGTCGCTTTCCTCCAGCCCGGTTACGCTGATCCGGCCCACGTTTGAAAAAAGAGTCTGCGTAGTGGCGATCAACCCGCCGGAGCGCCATTGGAATTGAAGCCCGGAGATGATCTCTGCCTCGCCTTTGGATTTGGTGGACGATTCGCCGATCTCCACTTCCGGTCGCTTCGCGGCTGGACTTTTGGTCTGGATCTCCACCAGCAGCCTGACCGGTGTCTGTGACTCGAACTTGGGCCGCATGGTCCCATCACCTTTGCGTTTCGCGATGATCTTGCCGTCGGTCGTCTGCCCGGTTTCGCGGTCGCGATACGAATAGAAACTGACGCGCGGATTCCAACCGGCATCCAGCGAGTCTTTTATCTTTCCGGCTTGCATATGGATGAGGGAGGTCTCATCATCAGGCCTGCCTAAATTTTTCGCCATTCTGATCAACATCTGTGCTTCGCGGTAAAGCATGGCTTCCAGTGATGGGCTGTGAACGAAGGATACGTTCAGGCCCTGCGACCCGGAGTTCCATACGTCGAAGAGCGGGTTGTCTTCCAGCCCGGTCTGTAAAATATGGTCCCATTCCGGTGCGCCATCGCGGTTGCGGTCATGGGCGCTGGAGAACCATGACCAGAAGAATTTCATCAGCTTTGGAAAGACTTCGGAGAGAAAGTCGGGGTCTCGTGTGGTTTGATATACCTTCCATGCCATGCTGGCCAGGATGGGCATGGCAAGAAACTTTCCGCGCTGACCGGCCAGCCCGGGCTTACCGTCCACTTCGCCATCCTCGTCTTGTGTGGATAAAAAGTTGAGCAGCAGATTTTTTGTAACTTGTGGAGTGACGGTCAATAGGTTGCCAAGGTAATAGGCATCCAGTGCGAGCTGACCGCTCCACGCGGGGGGATAGTCGGCGCCGTCACCTTTGTTGGAGTGTCCATGGTCGGGGTGGCGCGCTTGCACGAAAGAGGGGTTGGGTAACTGGTCGCTGTGCAAAAAGAGCGCATGCGCGGCTTTCTGGCTGAAGGCGAAAGCGGCATCCCAATCCGGGTCGCCAGTGCGGATATCGAGGATCTGGCCTGCATCCAGCATTTCAATGCGTGCGAGATCGGCCTGCCACGGGCGGGCGGCGGTCTTGCGGGCCAATTCGAAGGCTTCGGGGATGGTGTCGAGTGCGGCTTCGGCGAAGGAAATGATCCGAGTGGCGCCGGGACCCATTTCCAGATCCAGCATGAGCGAAGCATGCGGGCCGGGGCCGTGTTTGGGACCGCCGGTCATGAATATCACCGGGGCGATCCCGCTGGTTTGTCCGGCCAGGATGTTCACAAGCTGCTGTTGAGTGGGGATGATCACACCGTATACGTTGATGTAGCGCGCATGGCTGTCATCCCAGGCAACTCACCTGAAAAGCCGACTGGAGGCGTTCGACTCGAGTTGTCCTTGCCTGATTTGGCAACGGAATTACGCGCCCGAATTTTAGATTCGCTCGGAGATGACGAGGTGGCACAAATGTCGCTCGCCTTGGGTCCCACTGCCATCGGATCTCCACCAAGACAAAAACAGGCATAAACCATGATGGAGTTACTACAAGTCAGTGATTGGCGGCGAACGCTGGGA
>DAOQBX010000153.1:0-5037 GCA_035340155.1 Anaerolineales bacterium
ACGAAAACGAGATCGCCCAAAGCGAAAGCTACACCGGCAAAGAATTCTCGCGCTATTGGATCCACAATGGCATGCTGCAACTCGGCGGCGAGAAAATGTCGAAGAGTCTCGGCAACATCATCAGCATCAAAGAATTTCTTTCCAAGCGTTCCTCTGATGTGATGCGCATGCTGGTCTTGAACGGAACCTACCGCGCTCCGCTGATGTTCAATGACGAAACATTGGATGCTGCTGAACGGAATGTTGAACGCCTCAAGTCCGCGCTCAAGCCTGCCTCCCCCTCCGCAAGCGGACTAAACGCCGACACCTTGTCCGCTTCGGTCGAATCCGCCGCCGCCAACTTCACCGAAGCCATGGACAACGACTTCAACACCGCCGGAGCCGTTGCCGCGCTCTTTGAACTTTCCAAATCCATCAACACCGCCCGCGATAACGGCGCGACCGCGGACCAGCTCAAACCGGCACAAGAGACCTTCAAGCAATTGGCGGGCGTACTCGGCTTGAAACTCGAAGAGAAAAAAGGTTCCAGCGAAAAAGAAGCCGAAGTGGAAGCCCTGATCGCCGAACGCACTCAGGCGCGCAAAGACAAAAACTGGAAGCGCTCCGACGAGATCCGCGACCAGTTAAAAGCGATGGGCGTCGCCATCGAAGACAGCAAGGATGGCACGACCTGGAAATGGGCATAATGGCGTAGGGGCGACCCAATGGGTCGCCCCTACGGTACAATCGGGGAATATGAAAGAACTTATCTACTCACGCAACGCAGTTCATGAAGTTCTGCGCGCAAAACGCAGGCCGATATTTTCCATTGAGATCGCCGAGGGGGCGCAGGAGAAAGGCAAACTGGCCGAGATCATCAAACTGGCCGGGCAGCAAAAGGTCAAGATCACCCGCGTGCCGCGCGGCAAACTGGACAAGGTTCACCAGAATCACCAGGGCGTAGTGCTGGAAGCGGGCGAATACCCCTATGCCGATGTGACCGATATTCTCGACGGCACCAAAGGCGAACTGCCTTTCATCCTCATCCTTGATTCACTGCAAGACCCGCAAAATTTTGGCACTCTGATTCGCACCGCCGAGGCCGTGGGCGTGCATGGCATCGTCATTCCGCTGGCCCGCGCAGTGGCTGTGACTCCCGCCGTGGTCAATGCGTCATCGGGCGCCAGTGAGCATATGCTCATTGCGCAGGCGAATCTGTCGCAGACGATCGAAGCGCTCAAACAGAATGACATCTGGGTCGTCGGGCTGGATCAGGCCGGGGCGGAGATCGAAGCGGGTTCGCGTCATCTCAAAGGCGCCGTGGGATTGGTCGTCGGTTCCGAAGGCGAAGGCCTGCACGAGTTGACACGCAAAAAATGCGATATCGTTTTGAAACTGCCGATGAAGGGCAGCATTGAATCACTGAATGCCGCCGTGGCCGGTTCGGTGGCCTTGTATCTTGCCTATTTATCAAGAAAATAATGTCATTGCGAGGGTGAAAATACATCACCCTCGCAATGACATAACCGTAGGAGTAACTATGCCTCAAGGAACCTATCATTTTCCAAAAGGATTTTTATGGGGGACGGCCACCGCCGCGCACCAGGTGGAAGGGAACAACACTAACAACAACTGGCATGCGTGGGAGGAAACGGGTCATACGGCAGCAAAATCTGGGCTGGCTGCCGATTGGTGGGGAGGACGCTGGCGCGAAGATTTCGACCGCGCCGCAGAAACAGGACAGAACGCACATCGTCTTTCCGTGGAGTGGAGTCGCATCCAGCCGACTCCGGACACATGGGATGAAGACGCCATCGAAAAATATCGTGCCATGTTGCGCGGGCTGCGAGAGCGCGGTATCACGCCGATGGTCACGTTGCATCACTTTACCGACCCATTGTGGCTTACTGAAAAGGGCGGGTGGGAAACCGCCGATGTAATTCCGCTGTTCGAGAAGTTCGTCAGCAAGACCGTGAATGCATTGAAGGAATACTGCTCGCTGTGGTGTACGGTCAACGAGCCGACCGGGTATGTGTTGAACGGATACATCAACACCGGCGTCGATTCATTCCCGCCGGGCAAGCAGGACCTAAAACTGGCCATGCAGGTACAGACGAACATGATCCGCGGACATGCGGCAGCGTACCACGCCATTCATTTGATCCAGCCCGAAGCCCGGGTGGGATTTGCGCATCATCACCGACCCATGCTGCCGTATCATTCCTGGTCGCCGTTGGATCAATGGCTGGCGAAAGCCTTCAATACCGCGATCAATTTCAGTTTCCCCCTGGCATTGGCCGATGGCGTGATGCGTTCGCCCGTTGGTTCGGCGAACATTCCCGAGGCCAAAGGCACGCAGGATTATTTCGGCTTCAACTACTACACCCAGGAGTTTGTAACATTTGATCTGGGTGAGGCGAGCACGCTGTTCGGCCGTCACTTCTATCGCAAGGATGCAAAACGAAGCGACCACGATTTCATCGCCATCGAACCTGAAGGCATGTACGATGGCCTGAAATGGGTGACGCGCAACTTCCCAAATCTCCCGATCATCGTCAGCGAGAACGGCATTAACTCAGCCGATGACAGCCTGCGTCCGGGTTATATGGTCCAGCACATCCATCAGATGTGGCGCGCGGTGAATTTCAACTGGCCGGTCAAGGGCTATTTCCATTGGTCATTGGTGGATAACTTCGAGTGGAGTTTTGGCTGGAAACATCGCTTCGGACTTTGGGGACTCGATACAGAAACCCAGAAACGCATCCGCCGCGCAAGCGTGGACCTGTACGCCGAGATCTGCAAAGAGAACGGCTTCTCTTCTGAAATGGTGCAGAAATATTGCCCTGATGTGTTCGAAAAGATCTTCCCTTCATAAATAACCAAAAGGCAGGGCTGGGGCTCTGCCTTTTTTCTCCTTGACAAATTAGAGTATTTACTCTAAACTTACGAAGCAAGCACACAGGAGTTACTATGTCCACCCGTCAAAAAATCCTTGATACCGCACTGACCCTCTTCAACGATCAGGGAACCGCAGCGGTCAGCACCAACCATATCGCCGATGCAGCGAGCATCAGCCCGGGCAATCTTTACTATCACTTCCGCAATAAAGAAGAGATCATCCGCGAATTGTTCGAACGTCTCTCTGCTGCCAATAATATCGCCTTTGCCCTGCCAAAAAATCAGTTACCTACACTGGACGATCTGCAAGGCATGGTCAAGGCCAATTACAAAATCCTATGGGACTATCGTTTCGCCCATCGCGAACTGGTCG
The DNA here is from genome assembly GCA_035340155.1 of Anaerolineales bacterium. GTDB lineage: Bacteria > Chloroflexota > Anaerolineae > Anaerolineales > Villigracilaceae > Villigracilis. Next base: position 3,251 of record DAOQBX010000153.1, read on the forward strand.
CCCTGTTGCGGGCGGATGCGGAACTCCGCTCAAGTTTTCTTGCTGTTCGTAAGCGCGGCTTTGAGGGCTTCACCCAACTCTTCAAGGCCTTCGTGACCGCGGGCATCTTTCGCGCACCATCACAACCAAATGAGATCTCAAACCTTGCCGAAGTGATCTGGATGATCACAGAGTTCTGGCTGACCAGCCTGGAGATCGGCGGCAAGACCGTCGACGAAGCGCAGATGGAGCGCGGCGCGGCGCTGATGATGCAAGTCCTCGCTCCCTATCTTCTTCAATAGACCACCCAAGGAACCCAAATGTCTCAAGTAACTTTTCGCAAACTTACCGGAATCTTCTTCATCGCCGGCGCATTGCTGGTTAACATCCCCTACACCCTGCTCATCATCAACTTTGATTATCCCGACATTCTTCGTCAACCCACTGACGAGATACTCACCCGCTTTCAAGCCGGTGGCGACACGCTCATCTACACCTGGCTTGCCTTTGCATGGGTCGGCCTGCCCCTGCTCTTCGGCGCCGTCATGCTCAAACGCGTGCTTGCCAGCGAGAACGCCCCCCTTTTGGAAACTGCGACGACTCTTGGCGTGACCGGCTTCATCGTGCAGGTGATCGGACTGCTGCGCTGGGTTTTCGTCGTGCCCGTTTTGGCCCGCCTCTTCACTGACCTGGCCGCGGATCCATCAACCCGGGCCGCTATCTCCGCTGTGTTCATCGCCGTCCATCAATACGGAGGCGTTGTACTCGGAGAGCATCTTGGGCAATTCCTCATCATCCTGTGGATGTCCATCCTGAGCGGGATCATGTATCGCTCAAAGATGTTCTCTAAATGGGTTGCCTGGCTGGGGTGGTTTGCATCGGCAGTGTACCTGCTTGCACAGACGGAACTTCTCGCCACGGCCATACCTTCCTTCCCAGTGGTGGGTTGGGCTGGTCTCGTTGGCAGCCTGCTCTGGCTGGCATGGATGATCGTAATGGGCATCTATTTGGTGAAGTACAAGGAGTAAAATCAGGCCGCGTGAACTTCACCTCCTCAAACATGATGAACCTCCCTGTCGATTTCCAGAAAAACATCCTCAGTGCATTTGGAGAACAAGGGCATGAATGGCTTGCCCATCTGCCAAAATTGATCGATGAAGCCTCCCAACAGTGGCACCTTGTCGATGCGCAACAGGTGCCCAACCTTTCCTACAATTTTGTTGCGTTCGCAAAGCAACGCAGCGCAGAGGTCATCCTCAAGATCGGTGTTCCCAACCCGGAACTGACCAGCGAAATGCGCACGCTGGAATTATTCAACGGAGATGGAGCATGCCGCTTACTGGATTGCGATGAGCAAAAAGGCTTCCTGCTGATCGAGCGGCTCAAACCAGGCCTGATGCTCGCCGATCTGCAGAACGATGATGAACGCACTCATATTACCATCGACGTGATGCAAAGAATCTGGCGGCCGGTTCCCAAAGGGAACGGTCCATTCATTCAACTCACAGACTGGTTCGACAGCCTGAAGAATATCCGCCCGCACTTCAATGGCGGGACGGGTCCCTTCCCGGAACGACTCCTGCAACGGGTGGAAGCCTCTCTGCCGGAGTTGTTCGCTGAGGATGACTTGCGCTTGTTGCACGGCGATTTCCATCATTTCAACATCCTCTCCTCCGAGCGCGGTTGGCTCGCCATTGACCCGAAGGGAGTCGTCGGCCCGGCGGGTTATGAGATCGGTCCGCTCATGCTGAACCCGTGGACCAGGCCCATGGACAGTATCAATTTCAAAGTCCAGACCGAGAGGCGGG
>DAOQBX010000154.1:0-5035 GCA_035340155.1 Anaerolineales bacterium
GCGGTTGGCGTCTGAAAGGACTTTGAAGAAATTGACAAGTTCTTCGCTCATGCTGCGACCTTTTTGACGCGCCAGTATTTCGAGCCATCGCTTTCGCGGGCGAGCGTGCCTGCATCGATCAGGTCGCGGCGCAGACCCGCAACATCGGCGTTCAAACGCTTGATGACAGCGTTGACCTCGCGCTCGGTATAGATCCGGTCGAAGTCGAAAAACCCGGCCAGATAATTGAGAATGGGGCCGATCTTTTTCAATTCGGGGATATAGCGGATGGTACCATCCGCATTGAGATAATCTCTCAGGATCTTTTTGGAGACCTCATCCAAATTCTCGTCGGGAACATATACATCGTTCGTACCGACCAGTTCCTCTGTGCCTAATGTAGCGAGCTTATCCTCGTTGAGCGTGAAAATCCCATCGGCCTGGCTGACAACGCCGATAAACTCCAGGAAACCAAGATGGGTGAGCGAGTCTTTGGGAGAGAGACTTAACTCAGCGGCGATCTCCTGACGGGTTGCGCTATGTTGCGAGAGCAGGCCGATCACCCGCAAACGGTCTGGATGGGACATGGCTTTGACAAAATCGAGCATTTCATTCATGGTTCACTTCCGTAAATCTAATTCGACGATTATCGAATTAGATTTTAGAAGCCAGAGCGGGTTTTGTCAAGGGTTCAGCACTTCGATATTGGGTTCCAGCGGGATGCGCTCGATCAGGCTCATAAAGTCGGCTTGAGTCACTTCGGATTGAGGCTTGTCCATCAGAGCCAGCAGGGTCGCTTCCATTACGTTCGTACCAAAGCTGCGCCCTTCAAGACGCGGCGTGACCGTGACCAGGATATGCAAGTTCCGCTCCCGCAGTTCCTCCACATTTTTGGCTGTGGTGGTGTTTGTGACCACGATCTTCCCGGTCAGGTCATTGGGCATGTATTGGCGGATCTGCAAAAAATCACCGGCAATAACCTGGGAGCGCTGATAGTATTTCATCCATTTGGGCTGCGGGGGTTTATCCTGTTCGGATCCAAGCGGATACAACCACGAAAAGGGCAATTGGGTCACAACCGGCAGGAGCACAGCGGCCACCAATCGTGCCGTTGCAAGGGAGTGGATCGCAATTGGCAGACCGAGCGCGAACATGAAATCGCCAAAAGTAACATCCAGCCCGGCATCGACCATGGCCTTGCCCATACTATAACGTTCGACAACAGTGGTCTTGAGCGCTGGCAACCCTTTCAGCGAACGTCCCTCTTTTTCGTTCAAATATCGTTCAAGGTATTCAAAGGCGCGTTTTTCCAACAACCCTTTGACACCATTACCATCTCCCACTTTACTGATCCTGATCGCATTGCGAATGCGCCTAACATCACGGAAATAATATTTTTTATTCTCCACTTGCAAGAAGAACTCCACGCCGCCTGCGCCGAAGGCATCCACTTTGCCGTCCAGTTCGCGGTAGAGTTCAATGGCTTTCTGAAAATCACCATTCGTGCCCCGTCTTGAGATCTCGCATTCCTGCCCAAGGAAAATATGCCGCGTGGTGTGGTCACGCGAAGAGGAACCCACACTGATGGATACGATTTTTTTCACCTGCGCCTCCAGATGGATGAGATGGCCTATTGTACGACTCTCCGCTTCAGACGTGGGGACAGATGGGATGACGACCCAGGCCCAGGCGTAGGCCGAAGCGCTCCCCTCCGGATGGGGTTGTATAGGTAGGTTATAATTTTCTCGACCAATTCAACTACATCAGATGGAGGTGTCAGTGGATCTCACCAAGCACGCTTTTTTTGAGGGGCGCATCGTCCCTTTGAGCGAAGCAAAAATAAATATCGCCACCCACGGGTTTTTATATGGTACCGCCGTTTTCGGTGGCATGCGGGCATACTGGAACGAAGAGAAGCAGCGTCTCTTCGTTTTTCGTCCCTATGACCATTTTCATCGTCTATTGAATTCCGGGCGGATGATGGCAATGAGCATTCCCTACGATGAGGAAAGTTTAATTCAATTGACGCTCGACCTGCTGCGTACCGATCGCTGGCAGCAGGACTTATATCTGCGTCCGACCGTCTACAAAGCGGACATGGGGATCGGTGTGCGCCTGCACGATCTTAAGGACGAGTTCTGCATGTTCGTAATGGCGTATGAGCCGTATGTCAAGAACGATAAGAACGCGCATGTGACGGTCTCTTCATGGCGCCGCATCGACGATAATGTCATTCCGGCACGCGGCAAGATCGCTGGCGCTTACGCCAACTCAGCACTCGCAAAGACGGACGCCAACCGCGCCGGTTTTGATGAGGCCATCGTGCTGGATTCGAGCGGCAACGTTTCAGAGGGATCGGCCATGAACATCTTCATGGTGCGCGACGGCAAACTGCTTACCCCACCCATCACCGATAACATCCTGGAAGGTATTACGCGCCGCTCCATCATTGAGATCGCACAAAAGGAATTGGGGCTTGATGTGGTGGAACGCTCCATTGACCGCACCGAGGTCTTCATCGCTGAAGAGATGTTCATGACCGGTACCGCCGCCCAAGTGGTGGCCGTGACCAAAGTCGACCATCGCCCGGTGGGGAGCGGCTCCATGGGACCCATCACGACCAAATTACGTACGTTATTCGATGACATTGTGCGGGCGAAGAATCCAAAGTATAGGCATTGGAATTTGGAAGTGAACTAACCGGATAAAAAAATCCGCCGTTTGCAACGGCGGATTTTTTGTTTACGGGTTCTTTTTGAACTTCACAAGCACCAGGTTCTTCTTGCAGTCGTTATAAGTATTGATCGGAATGTTATCCGAAAGCGGCAGACCAGCCTGGTCGAAGATCTGGATCGTGAGCAGGCCATCCGACGAAATCGGCACCGTCCCGAGGAAGAATTCGAAACCGGAACGTCCGTAAGCAGGGGCGATACCACTCACCGTCAACTCGTTCTTGGTCTTGTTGTTGTAGAAACCCGTCACGCGGATGGCGATGCCCAACATGTCGGCGCTGTTGGCATCGATGATCGTCCCGGCAACACCCTGCCAATTACAGGCTGCTTCCGGATGTATGATGGTACTATCGATATAGGTTACATTGGCCGTGAAGGGCGCCTTGGGTGTTTTGGTGGGCGTTGGCGTCATGGACGGTGTGATCAGCGATACGAGGGTCCAGGTGGGCTGGATCGTAACAGTGGGCCCCAAGGTCATGGTAGGAGTCTCTGTCCCTGCAATGGAGGTAGGCGTCCAAGTGGGCAGCAGTTGGATCTCGGTGGCGGTGGCAGTGGGCGGTAGTTTCGCCGCAGCCCTGGCTGGGCTCAGCGGGTTGATCGAAGAATCCGGGGCGAGGAACACGGCAATAAAATACAGCACCAGGCAGAACATGATCAGCAATGTAAAGATGCTCATCATGTCCCAGGTATCGAGGCGGGATCCCTTCTTTTGCTCGGGATAATCTTCGTAATCGTATTTGCTCATTGGTCCACTCCAAAATATTCCGTTGGCAGCCCTAAGGCGACAGGGTGATCTCACTCGCGGCGCGGCGATCGGCCAGCCATTTTTGCAGAGCCAGTTCCTGCATGGTCAACAAGGCATCGGGCGAAAGAACGTGCTCACCGCGTTCGACTGCCTTGAAAATATGGAACCCAGCCTGCGTTGGGACAATGCCGCTCACCTGACCAGCCTGCAAAACAAAGACCGCCTGGTCGGCGTTGGCATCCAACAGGTAACCCTGCGGAACCCAACCCAACTCCCCACGGGTAACGGGGTCATAGAGCGCGGCGAGTTCGTCAAAATCTGTTCCGGCGTTCAACTCCTGCAAAGCCGATTGCGCGTCGGTCTCATTATAGGTCAAAATCTGGCGCAGGTGGATTTGTTCCGTCGAGGCGGGCACGGCCGCAATGATTTTGTCACGCATCCAGGCAGCAGCGATGGATCGCTTCAATGCAACGCGGAAGGAGGCATCGTCATACCCGTGAGCAGACTGCCACTGTTGAAGCGCATCAGCTCCGCCCAGCGCATCGATCCGCGACTGGAGATCTGCGTCAGATAAAGTGAAATTCTCCTCCGCTGCGGCTTGCTCCAGCAAGATCTGCGCGATCATGTCTTCAAGGACAGCCTTCTCCGCATCCTCTTCCGTGAAGGAAAGGCCTAATGCAGTTTGGGCAGATTTGTAACGTTCCAATTCCGCTTCGAACTCAGCGACAGTGAGGTACTCCCCATTGACCGTCGCCACCGAAGGTGGCGGGGTGGGAGTGGGAGGCAGCGGCGTATCCGTAGGAATGGAAGGGGTGGGCGTGCTTGAGGTCCCGAAGGAAGCGCAGGCGGTTACCCCCAACGCGAGGACAAGAGTCAAAAATATCCATTTGAATTGCATTCGCGAAATTATAAATTAAAACAGAAGGGGCGCAGCAAATGCTGCGCCCCTGAATTTACAGGAAAACGGCTTAGTAATCCATGCCCATGCCGCCAGGAGGCATGGCCGGAGCCTTGTCCTTCTCGGGCATGTCGGTGATCAACACGTCGGTGGTGAGGATCATCGCAGCGATGGAAGCAGCGTTCTCGAGCGCACCGCGCACGACCTTGACCGGGTCAATGACGCCAGCCTTGATCATGTCAGTGTATTCGCCGGTGAGTACGTTGAAGCCGATATTCGGGTTCTTCTTCTCAGAGGCGGTGCGGCGGACGGTGTCAATGATGACGGAACCATCCTGGCCGGCATTGGAGGCCAGTTTGCGGATCGGGGCTTCGAGCGCCTTCTTGATGATGTTGATGCCGACTTTGATCTCTTCATTGTCGTCTTCGGCGTGCTGCTTGACGAGCTTGTCCAGTTTGCCAGCGGCATTGATGAGGGAGATCTCGCCACCGGGGACGATGCCTTCTTCAACGGCTGCGCGGGCAGCGGAGAGGGCGTCTTCAACGCGGTGCTTCTTTTCCTTCATCTCGGTCTCGGTGGCAGCGCCCACACGGATGATGGCGACGCCGCCGGAGAGCTTGGCGAGGCGTTCCTGGAGTTTCTCGCGATCATAGTCGCTGGTGCTCTTGTCGATCTCGATGC
>DAOQBX010000155.1:0-4981 GCA_035340155.1 Anaerolineales bacterium
TGCGGATGGGCGAATCGATCGACAGGTTCACACCGCGCAGACCAGCCTCCACCAACTGCTTGGCATTTTCCTTGGTGATGAGCGTGCCGTTGGTGGTCATGGTCGCTTTGATCCCAAGCGCGGAAGCCAGTTCCACAAAGTCCGGGGTTTGCGGCCTGAGCATGGGTTCTCCCCCGGAGATGTGGATCTTCTTCGTGCCCATCCCGGCCAGTTCGGTGATGATCTCCTTGAACCGGTCTGCGCTGACGGGCGGCTCACGCGTCTCGCGCCAGTGATTGCACATCTCGCATTTGAGGTTGCAGCCATAGAACACCTTGAACTTGACGTACAAGGGCTTGTACGGCCGCGCATTTAAGACGGTCTGTTTGAATTCTTCTTTTTCGCTGGCAATGGTTGGGGAATTGTGCATAACAGTAAACGGGGCAATTGTATCACCCGTGTTTTAGGGCGCTTGCACAAGATGCTTTCGGAGCGCCGTGATTTGCATCTTCTGAAACTCTTGCACCACCGGTAACTCACGGTCGAACACATCGAATCCGTGAAAAGCGCCCGGAATGATATCGAGGTCGCAGGTGATTCCAGATTCCCTTAATCGTCGGGCATAAGTGATATCTTCATCATGGAAAACATCCAGGGTGCCAACGCCGATCCATGCTGTGGGCAGGCCTCTCAGGTCTTCACGCCGGGCAGGGACAGCGTAGGCAGGCGGGGAATCTGCGCCGGGTCGGGTTCCCAAATAAGATTCCCAACCGAAGCGGTTGCTCCTTTGGCTCCAGGCCGGGCTGAGGCTGTCGTCGATCTCCTTTCGAAGAACGGTTCGGTCATCCAGCATGGGGTAGATTAACAATTGAAAGACGGGCGATATTTCTTTGCGGTCGTGCGCAAGTTGGGCCAATGCTGCTGCCAGCCCGCCCCCAGCGCTTGCCCCGCCGATCCCGATCCGGCTTGTGTCGATATCGAAGTCCACGGCATGGGTCTTTGCCCAATGCAGGGCTGTGTAACAATCTTCCAGACCGGCCGGGAAGGGATGCTTTGGTGCCAGCCGGTAATCCACTGAAACCACGCTGATCCCCAATTCGCGCACATACTGGATGCATTGGATATCGTCCATCTCCGGCTTGCCCATGATGGTGCCCCCGCCATGGATCCAGACCAGGGCGGGGGTGGGCGCGGAGGTATTTTGCGGTTGGTAGATCCTCAACCGCAATGTTCCCACACCATCATGGGTTGGGATACGAATGTTCTTTATCGACACATCCTCGGGCGCTTTTGATGCAGGCATGAGCGAGACCAGGAATTGCACCAGCCAGAGATTTCTTTTGCTGTAATGGATGGCCGGGCTTTTCCTGAATACGTCTTGTAATTCCGGGTGTAACTCTAAGGTCTGTTTTTTCATGGTTTGAAACCTTATAAATTCAGTTCCAGTTGCAATCGGACCTTGTCGCCCTCTTTGAGGTTTTCAGCCCGCTGCACGGCCATTTTGATCGGCACCAGGTAACGTCCGTCCTTTGGGAAGAGCGAGGTCTTCCACTCCGTCCGGCCTGCGGTAACCGTGACCGGGATCACGCCCCAGCCATAGGTCAAGATCTGCGAGACGGATTTGATATCCTGGCTGTCTTTGTCTGGCACGGCGACGAAGAGATAAGGCGCCGGTCCGCGCCATTGGAAGATCTTGCCTATGAAGCGAATGACCATGTCACGCCTCCCGCTCCGCCAGCACTTGCAGCGTGGCCTGATGGCTTTCGCGGGTGATGGGATAGTTCCAGGCGAAGACCACAGCCAGAATGAGCAGCACGGCGGGAACGGGTCCGGTAAAGAAGCGGATGGCCCGTACTGCGCTCTCCGGTTGAATGGGCAGCGCTCCGCTCGCATCCGGGGTGATGTAGCCGGTGTAGGCCAGAGATTGTCCCATCCCCCAAAGCGCCAGCGCCGTAGCCAGTTTCTGAAAGAACGAAGCGAAGGCATAGTACGAGCCCTCGCGCCGCTGGCCGGTCTGCACCTGGTCGTGTTCGATGATGTCGGGGATCATGGCCCACGGTAATACATAGGCGGTGGCGATGCCCGAACCGGAGAGCGCCGCCAGCAGATAGGCGAATGCGATCGCATCGGCAGGCAGCGCTGAGATGCCCAGCAGTACGACGATCCAGGTCAGGGTGCCGAGGATGAAGGCCCGGCGCTTATCCAGTTTTTGCGCCACCCACACCCAGAACGGAATGAAAAAGATGGCCGACCCTTCTGCGATCAACACAAAGTAGTTGGCCTGCTCTGGTACGCGCAGGCGGTAATTGGCGAAGTACACCAGCATGGCCGCCAGGATGCTGGCGGTCGTCCAGGCCAGCAGGTACAGGCCCATCACCAATCGAAAGGGACGGTTGCCGAGAGTCATCTTCATGGACTGTCCCCACGAAAGCGGTTCGTTCTTTTCTTCAGAGGGTTTCTCGTGCGTAATATTGAAGACGATCAGCGGCGGCAGGATCGAAGCCAGCCCCAACCCCACGCCCAGTATTGTGAACAGCAGGCGCGCATCGCTGATGAACCAGCCCAGCACGGTGGCGAGGATGATCGCCCCCAATGTGCCACCGATGGAAAACATCATCCGGTAACCGTTCAATGAACTGCGTTCATCGTAGTCGGAGGTCAACTCCGGGGTGAGCGCGTTATAGCCGACATGCACGACAGTGAATGCGGTGTCGAACACGATGAAGGTGGCGGCATAGTAGACCGCCAGCCCGGCCTGGCTGAAGGGCGGCACGAACCATATCAGCATGAAGCTCAACCCGAGCGGCACTGCCCCAAAGAGCAGCAGTACGCGCCGCCGGCCCCAGCGGGTGCGCAGCCGGTCGGAGAGCAGGCCAATGAGCGGGTCGTTGATCGCATCCCACAGGCGCGGCAGACCTACCGCCCACCCGGCATAATCCGGGCGCAGGCGCGCCACATCGGTCAGGAAGTACAACTGAAAGAACATCAAGATCGCCAGCGGGATGCTCGTGCTCAGGTCGCCGGTGCTGAACAGCATCTTGAAGCGTGCAGGCAACCGGCCGGACAGGTTTGCTTGATCAATATTCATGAGGCGGGCAACTCCTGGATCTATAAATGAAGGTCACCATTGTTTAACTTCCCGGGGGATGTGGTGTACGCATCGCTCCCCGGAACTTGGGTCTGTATACTCGTAACAGGCCTCAGCCTCCACCTGATGCCCGTTCTGCATCGCCCATGCCATCAGGTTGCGCAGTTGACGGAAACTCTCCTTGAAAGATTCACCGTCCTTGTACCCGTAGCGGAAGTTGAAGTACTGTGGGTTCTCGCGCTCCACGTACTCCAGCATCGCATGCGCGGCCTGGTGGATCTCCTCTGCGGGCGGTTTGCGATCCAGTTCCTTTAACACCTGCACCGGCAGGAAGATATAATCGCGAATCGAATCGATCAGGTTGGGGCGGTGGGCGAAACGGCTGATCCAGGACCCATCGCTAAGCGCCAACCCGGCAGGGATTGTCACGGGCTGTCCGTACTGGTCGAAGATCTTGATATCCAGCGTGAAGACTTCGTTCTCGGGGCGGCTTTCTTTTCGCTTGCGCTCCTCATCGGGGACGAGATCCCAAACCGCATCCATGATGGCGTCGGCCGCCATTTGCAAGGCTTCCTTTTTGTGAGTGGAGCGTTCCAGTTGCACAGGTGGCAGCATGCGCCCGACGTTCATTTCGAAGGCCGGGCGTTTGAACTGGAGCATCTCGGCCATCCTGCCGCGTGTATCTCCAAAGCCAATGGGCAGCACCGGTGCCTGCGCGATATAACTCAGCCAGGCCGCGCCAGTCTGCGCCTTTTGTTTGCCGGGTTCCCAAAAACCGCCTTCAGGAAAAACGCCCAACACCCCGCCCTGGCGTAGCACATCCACTCCCATCTTCAAACTGGTGTTGCTGGTGTACCCGCGATGCACAGGGATCAGGCCGTACAGGTCGATGACCTTGCCCATCCAGCCGTTCCAGGGCATCTCCATGGCCCCCATGAATTCCAATACCCTCGGGGAATACGCTCCCATCAAGACCACTTCCATTGCGCCGGTGTGGTTGCCCACCACGATCAGCGGACCGTCCATTGGAAAATTTTCCAGGCCTTGCACGCTCGTCCGGGAGAGTAATGGCAGCAAGCCGCGCACTACTGTGCGGAGGGCCATCCGTACGATCACCCTGCGGGGATATGCAATGGAATAGGTCATAAGAATGAGCGCTATTTTACCCGGTGCAAAAGAGAATGTGAGGAACTGCGAGTCTGTTCATGAGACCTGTTCGACCATCTCCCGAATGGCTTCGATCACCAGTTCGGGGTCGGCGATCTGGATGTGATGATCGTTATACGTTGAGAAGACTTGTTTGCTGTATACTGCTAGATTCAGGAATTCGGCTTGCAGGCCGGTTTCGATCCGGTTCAGCGGGTCATCGTCGCTGGCGCGGGTGAGCACCGTCAGGGGAAGTGGAACAGGCCACGGCTTTGCCGGACCTGTTCCATGCTGGCAACCCGGTCTATGCCTTCATCGTTCCTGGAGGGATCCCGCACAAAGTCCCACATGCGTTGGATGCGCTCCGCAGGCAGCACCTTTTCGAAGTGCTCATATCGGTCTTCATGGGCGGCGTCGACCAGGATCATGCCTGCGATCTCTTGCGGATAACGGCTGGCATGCCAGCGTGCGTTGAGTCCGCTCCATGAATGCGCCACCAGTATATACGGCGGCTTGAGCCCGGCAGCCTGGAGCAGACCGCGCAGGTCGGCCGTGAAATCTTCACAGGTCCGTGGGGTGGGGGCCTTCTCACTTTGCCCCAGCCCGGCCCGGTCATAACTGAAGACTCTCGCAAACTTCGCCACCTCCGGCTGGACCCTGGCCCAGTCTTCTATTGTGCCGCCCAGCCCGGCTTCGAGCACGACCGTGACTTGTCCCTCGCCGCTAAGCAGGCCGCTTAACCGGCGACCGTTGAAGATGGCATGGACT
>DAOQBX010000156.1:0-4943 GCA_035340155.1 Anaerolineales bacterium
CACAGACGCGCATCGCCGCCGCCCTCCCGCAGCTCAGTGTGCTTACGTGGCAGGATCGCGCCGTCTTCTACCGCGCAGTGAAGGATCTTTACAACCGCATCTTCGGCGCGCTGGGACTCATCATCGGTGTCATCGTGGTGTTCGTCGTGACCAACGCGATGTCGATGGCGATCATCGAACGCACTCGTGAAATTGGCACGCTGCGCGCTATGGGTACGTTGCCGCGACAACTGTTACGCACGCTCTCCCTTGAGGGTATGGTGCTCGGTGGTGTTGGTGCAATTGTGGGCATGTTGGTGGCGCTCGCGGTGTCGATCTTCCTCTACACCGCCAACATCCAGATGCCGCCGCCGCCCGGTCGTTCGGTGGGCTATCCGCTGTACGTCAATATCGACGCCGCGCTCTACATCGGCACGGCACTCCTGATGGTCACGTTGACGATGCTCGCCTCTGCGTTTGTCGCACGAAAAACGGTGCATATGCCGGTCGTCGATGCACTTGCGCACACCTGATTTTGCGCTGATGAAGCACAAGGAAAAACTCATGAAGTTCGCTCGCCCTCTCCTCCTCTCCGTCGCCATCGGCGCCCTGTTCGCCGCCGTGTCTGCGCACGCGCAAGACGTGTCCTGAGTTCTTCGCCTCGCTGACGCCGATAGGCAACAGGGCGCGGAAACTCTTATACTCCACCAGCAGGATGCTTCCACGCGGGCCGGAGGATACGACTTGTATGAACGCGCCATCGCCCAGATCCAGTTTTTGGCCGGTCTCTGCGCGCAACATGGGGATCTCATGCTGGGCAAAATACTCGTCCAACAGGCGCGCGGAAAAAGAGGCTTGCACGTTCCCGCTCCACAACACATTATCTGGCGTGTATCTCTCTACAATGCGGGGCAAAGCAGCAACTTGCTGCTCCTCCGGTGAGGCAATGATGAGCCAGTCCAGGCTGCGCGAGAAGAGCGGAAGCCTGCGGCCCAGTTCATCCGAAAGTTCGGAGGTGCTTGCGCCGCCGTTGATGAGAATATTGCGTCCCTGCGGCGTTTGGACCAGGACCGCATCGGCGGAACCGACTTCGATGAAGGTGATGTGGAACTGCCCGTCGCCGGACTTGGCCGCCGCGGTCCAGAATAGCATCATGCAGATAAAGACCGCAGCAAAAGAAACAGTCAATGCCACGGCGCGGATGGAAGCGGCTGCAGATTTGAACCAGTCCTGGATGGCAGGCCAGTTAAAGGTCAGGGCAAGAAGCGAAACATAGGTCATATATAACATCCAGAGGGGTACATCTCCCAACACGAGCACACCGTTGGGGATGCGGTCAAAAAATTCCACAGCGCGGATGGTGTAGCCTGCAAAGGGCCAGGCGATCCACGCGAGCAGCTGGCCGAGCGGGTGGACAAGAAGGCCGACGAACACCGCCAGCCCGCCGAGGATCATCACCGCCGGTTGCACAGGCAGAATGAAGGGATTGGCGATGAATGAGATAAGCGAGATGCGGTTGAAATAATACGCCATGAGCGGAATGGTCATGATCTGCGCGGCAAGCGTGAGCATGACGTTGTCGTTGAGGATATTTGCAATGGCACTGAGGTCTTGTTTGGAGACGCGCGTGAGCAGGGAAGCCGTCAGGCTTGAAAGCGGTTCGGCATACAGGACAAGCCCCAGTGTGGCAAAGAAGGAAAGTTGAAAGCCGATATCCCATAGCGTGAGAGGGTTAAACAGGGTCATTAACAGCGCAACAAAAGCCAGCGTGGTCAGGGCGTCATTGCGTCTGCCGGTCTGTTTGGCGAATAAGGCCGTGCTGCCCATGATGGCGGCGCGCATCACAGCCGGGTCGCCGCCAACAAGGAAGGCATAAAGGAAAATAGAAACCACGGCAAAGATCGCGCCAAGCCGTTCGTTCTTCAGCACCCACTTGAAAAAGGAGAAGAACAATCCGGCGATGATGGCGATGTTGAACCCGGAGATGGCGATGATATGCGCCGTGCCCGTGTTCTTGAAGGCTTCCTGGAGTTTTTTGGGCAGGCCGGTATCCACACCGAAGAGGATGCCTGCCAGCAGCGAAGCCTCGGGGTCTTGATAGAGACGGTAGGTCGTTTCAAGCAGACGGGTCTTAAGCGCATACACCGGTTTATAGATCAAATTTCCGCGGTTGCCAGGGAGGCGCGTAACCTCAGCGGTGGTCATATAAGAGTAAACGCCCTGACGGGCGAGATAATCACGATAGGAAAATTCTTCGTTCTCAGGCGGGGTCTTCAACTGCCCACGCAGGCGGATGCGTTCGCCGTATTCGTATTCGACATTCGGGTCAACGCGCACCAGAATCTGACCGGAAGCGGGCAGGTCTCCATCGCCTGTGTCCACCGCTCCAACATTGACCTTCAAGTTGGTGTACTTATCGCGGTAGTCGGGCGGCTCAGATAACGAACCGGAGACGAGCAGTTCATAGGCGCGGTCGTTATAAAAGGCAATGTGATATGCGTCGATGTTCGGCTGGCGGAATTGGTAATAGGCGGAGCCGAAGAAAAGGAAGAAAGGTAGAAGATAGTGAAAAGTGGAAAGTTTGGGGTGCGCCAGGAGTTTGAGCAGCAAAAGGGCAGCAAGAAGAAAGAAAACAGCAATAAGCGTCCAGACCCATGCAGGAAGAGTGATGGACGCAGCCAGTACGATTCCCGCCAAAAAACACAAGGAGATCCACAACAAAGGCATGGATGGATTTTACATTAGTTTCACCACGGCATCCCGTGCAAATGGATGAGCCCGTCCTTCCACTGGTCAAGGGATCTATGGATGGGCAGGATGAGCGTCGGGCCGTGAAAGGTTTCCCAGGTGAGCGAGTCGGGGTTGAGATTGTAGACGCTTTGATGGACGCGCGTGAATCCTGCCGCTTTGTAAAAGCCGACCACTTCATCATGGCAGCCGATAAAGCCAAAATCCACGCGCGTATTTTGGAGCAGATGCTCTCGCAGATGAAAAAACATGACCTTGCCCAACTTCCGGCCCTGATGACTGGGGTGGATTGCCACAGCGCCAATTCCCGCGATCATAAAAGGCATCTCATTGACCGTTATTGTACGGTAACCAAATTCAAGATGGGCGACCGGTGTGTCGTTTTCCAAAGCGATCAAACGAAATTCCGGCGTTGAACCCCAATAGGAATGGGTAGAGAAGAAATCCTCATAATCCGGGAAGGCGGCGATCAGCATCTGTTGAATGGACGCTTCGAGAGCAGGAGTCAGTTCAAGTTCGGGGAGGATGCGCCACTTCATATCCGCCGGGGATTGTACCGGGAATTGCTTTATAAATGTCATGGCTGGGTATAATCGCTCATCATGACTGCTTCAAACCTTATTCTCGTCACCGGCGCGACCGGATATGTCGGCGGGCGGTTGGTACCGAAACTGCTCGAAGCAGGCTACCGTGTACGCTGCCTGGTGCGCGACCCATCCCGTTTGCAGGGACGCCCCTGGCTTAAAAAAGTGGATGTGGTTCAGGGCGACGCTCTTAACCTCAACGAACTCACATCCGCCATGCAGGATGTCTCTGTGGCATATTACCTGGTACATGGCAAGCAAGGCGGCCGGGATAATGCCGAACGCGACCTGCAAGCGGCGCGTAACTTTTCGCATGCTGCTGAAGATGCGGGCGTGGGGCATATCATTTATCTTGGGGAACTGGTGGATCCCACCGCCAATCTCTCGCCCTATCTGCGCTCCCGGCATGAGACCGGCTTTATGTTACGCCACGGCAGGGTTCCTGTCACAGAAATTCGCGCAGGCATGATCATTGGCTCCGGTTCGGCGCTGTTTGAAATGATCCGCTACCTGACCGAGCGCGAGCCGGTCCTGACCTGCCCGGCCTGGTTCTTCTCGCAGGCGCAACCCATCGCCATCCGCGATGTACTTTCCTATTTGGTGGATACGCTCAAGACCCCGGATGCCACCGGGCGCGTCATCGAAATCGGCGGACCGACCCGCCTCACCTACGCAGACATGTTGCTGGGCTATGCCAAAGAACGGAATCTCCGCCGTTGGTTGATCCGCACCCCCTTTTACGCCCCGAGGCTCTCCGCATATTGGGTGCATATGGTCACCCCCATTCACTGGCGCGTGGTCGCCCCGCTGATCGAGGGCCTGCGCGCGAAACTGATCGTCCGCGATGAAACAGCCAGGAAATTATTCCCACATATCCATCCCATCGATTTTCAAACCGCTGTCCATCTTGCGCTTGGACGGGTACAACGTGACAGCGTGGAAACCAGCTGGTCGAACGCGCTCGTCATTGAACAGGGCGACGTTCAGCCTTATCGATTCACCGTGGAAGAAGGTTTGTTCATCGAACGCCGCCAGATCCTGCTCGACCTGCCCGCTGCGACGGTCTTCCGCGCTTACACGGGCATCGGTGGCGCGCGCGGCTGGATGTATATGGACTGGTCATGGGCCATCCGCGGTTGGATGGATAAGGTCATCGGCGGCGTAGGCCTGCGGCGCGGAAGGCGTCACCCTGACGAGATCAATACCGGCGAAGCGCTTGATTTCTGGCGCGTGGAAACAGTGGAAAAGAACCGCCTCATGCGCCTGCGCGCCGAGATGATCGTACCCGGTAAAGCCTGGCTGCAATTCGAGTCCACGCCCACAGCAGAGAATGAGCAGAAGACCCTCTTCACCGTCACCGCTTATTTCGACCCGCACGGCCTGCCCGGCTTTTTATATTGGTATTCGATGTGGCCCTTCCATAAATTCATTTTCGACGGCCTTACGCGCAGGCTGGCTTCGCGCGCACGCGTTCTTGCCCACGCTTACTGATCCACTGAATACTGGATACTCCTTCATGGCCCTCCTCTTCCCCCTTCTCGGTTATTTCTCCGGCTCGTTAACCTTCGCCATCTGGGTCACACG
Organism: Anaerolineales bacterium; assembly: GCA_035340155.1. Classification (GTDB taxonomy): domain Bacteria; phylum Chloroflexota; class Anaerolineae; order Anaerolineales; family Villigracilaceae; genus Villigracilis. The sequence goes on from DAOQBX010000156.1 coordinate 4,896, forward strand.
CTTCGTCAAAGGTGTGGATGTACGCGACTCAGGCTCGGGTCACGCCAC
>DAOQBX010000157.1:0-4925 GCA_035340155.1 Anaerolineales bacterium
GGCGCGGAAAAGTTAAAAGCCAACCTCCCATATGTGGATGTCTTCTCGCCGCCGTCCGATCCGGCGCCTTTGATTTCGCATCTGCCCCGGGGCGAGGTTCGCTCATTGGAAGATGCTGAGACGACCCGCCGCTTCCTGATGATGGACGAGGAACTCAAATTACCGGTCGCCGAACAGGGCAGGACCGTCAGCGTGCATGTGCCCATCGTGTACGGCTGCTCGCATGCCTGCACCTTCTGCATCATCCCCTACAAGCGCGGCGTCGAACGCTCACGCCCGGTAGGTGACATCGTCGCCGAAATCCGCTCGCTCGCAAAACAAGGCGTGAAAGAGATCACCCTGCTCGGGCAGATCGTGGATCGCTATGGCAAGGATATCCCCGACGGTCCCAACCTCGCCGCGTTGCTGCGCCTCATCCATGAAGTGGAAGGCATCGAACGCATCCGCTTCCTGACCTCACACCCCAACTACTTCGATGACGAGTTGATCGATACCATCGCCGAGTTGCCGCGCATCATGCCACACATCGAACTGCCGATCCAGGCTGGCGATGATCAAGTCCTTGAAAACATGAAACGCGGATACACCCAACAGCAATTCCGCGACCTCGTGGCAAAGATCCGCAAACAGATTCCCGATTGCTCCATCGCGACAGATATCATCGTCGGCTTCCCCGGCGAGACCGAGGAACAGTTCATGGAAACCTACCGCGTCTTATCGGACCTGAAACTGGATGTGGCCCATTTGGCCCGTTACTCCGTTCGAGAGGGAACCGTCGCCACCCGCCGCATGGTGGATGATGTAACGGATGAAGAGAAGATGCGCCGCTTCCGCCTGCTCGAAGAATTGCAGGAAAAAGTGGTGGGTGACATCAACCAGAAATATCTCGGCCAGACCGTGGAAGTGCTATTCGAAGAAAAGGTCAAAGACCGCTGGCGTGGGCGCACACCCACCAACAAACTGGTCTTCGTGGAAACGGAAGAAGACCTGCGCGGCAAGGTCCTGCCGGTGCAAGTCACATGGACGGGGCCGTGGTCCATGCAGGCCAACCTGATCAAACAACCGGAATTGATCTCTTTGTGATCATCGTGAGGGCGCAGCATGCTGCGCCCTGTTTTTTTGGAGGGAACATGCCACACATTCGCCCGATCGCAATTTGTGTTTTTCGGAATCATAATAGAATTCTTGTTTTTGAGGGATATGATCCTGCCAAGGAACAATATTTTTACCGCCCGCTGGGCGGGGGCATCGAATATGGCGAACATTCCCAACAAACAGTTGCGCGTGAAATAAAGGAAGAACTTGGCGCAGAAGTCCGGGACCTGCGCTACCTTGGCGCCGTTGAAAACATCTTTACCTTTAACGGCAAAACCGGGCACGAGATCGTGCAAATCTATGACGGGATCTTCGTGGATCCAGACCTGTATCATCGCGCTGAAATGGAAGGCATGGAAGATAGCGGAGAGCGCTTCAGGGTCATGTGGAAAGACCTGGATGAATTCAATTCAAAAACCCCACTCTACCCGGATGGACTAAAAGAAATGCTGCAAAGCCTCTAAGAAGGCAAGGTGCCACGCAATTTTCGGGGGTTATAATTTCGCCATCATGTCCATCAATGACCTCTTCAACACTTTTGCCAATAACCTATTGCCCATATTGCTTATCGCCGCCGCAGGCTACATCCTTGGCAGAACCCTGACCGTCGACTCACGCACCATCGGGCGCATGGTCTTCTACATCTTCAGCCCCTTGCTGGTCTTCAACTTAATGGTCACCAGCCAGTTGTCCTTGCAACAGGCACTGTCTACGGTCGGTTTCACTGCGACCGTCATCGTGACCATGGGCATCCTCGCCTTTTTACTCGGAAAAATCTTCCGGCTGGAAAGGCCGCAACTACTGGCGGTCATTCTCACCGTAGCTTTTGGCAACACCGGGAATTATGGCCTGCCGCTGGTCAAGTTCGCATTCGGCGATGAGGCCCTGGCGGTCGCCTCCATCTTTTATGTCACCACCACCATCCTGTTCAACACTGCCGGTGTGGTCATCGCCTCGCTCGGTCATTTGGATTTGAAATCCGCTATACTGGGAGTGTTCCGGTTGCCCATTGTTTATGCCGTGACCATCGCCCTGTTCATTAAAGGGTTGGGGATTCCTATTCCCCTTCCACTGGCGCGCACCATCGAGATCGCCGCCAACGGAGCCATCCCCGCCATGATCATCCTGCTTGGATTGGAACTGAGCAAGATCGAATGGTCACAAAGTTTCAGCGCCATCGGCGTGGGAGTGGCCGCCAAATTACTGCTCGGCCCGATCATCGGATTCGTCATCGCGAGCCTATTCGGCCTGCAGGCCCATGCCCGGCAGGGCAATGTGATCGAGGCCGCCATGCCTGCTGCCGTGGCCACCACCGTGGTGGCGACCGAATATAAATTACAGCCGTCGCTGGTTACGGCCATTGTGTTTCTGGGAACCATTCTCAGCCCGCTTACCCTCACGCCGCTTATCGTCTATCTCTCGAGGTAATCAACCATGTCCACCACCCGCCGCTGGATCACAAAATGCATTCTGGTCGCACTGCTCGGTTTGACCCTCTTCCTGAAACCCGACCCTGTCCATGGTCAGGGAGGAATCGTTGTGGAGTCTCCTGCAGCAGTGATCGATTTCGGAAAGTCGATCACATTCACTGCAAAGATCAATGCCTCCAGTCCAGTGCAGGAAGCCTACGTCCTCTTTCGCGGTGTGACCGAGACCACCGAGCGCGTGGAAAAAATGCAATTAATCCCGGATGGCACCTATCTGTTCATGTACGATGCTTCGTTGAACGTTTTCCCGCCGTTCAGTTGGCTCGTGTATTGGTTCCAAGCCACGCTGGCAGACGGGCAAACATACACCAGCGAGCCGCTCCAGGTTCAATATCGAGACGACCGTTTTCCGTGGCAGCACATCAGCCAGGCCAACATCACAGTTAACTGGTATGCCGGTGATGAAGCCTTTGGGCAGGCCGCGCTGGGCTCCGCGGGCGCAGGCCTACTTTCTATGAAAGATCTCCTTCCCATTTCGCTTACCGACCCGATCGATATTTATATCTACTCCAACATTGACGACCTACAGGCCACACTGATGTTGGGCGGACAGACATGGGCTGGCGGTCATGCCCACGCCGAACTTGGTGTGGTTCTGGTTGCCATTTCGCCGGGTGTAAGTCAATACACAGATATGGATACGTTGATCCCTCATGAATTGGCACATGTCATGATATATCGCGCACTGGGCGACAACTATGCCAAACAACCCGCCTGGCTGGTGGAAGGCATTTCCTCAATGGCAGAACTCTACCCGAATCCGGAGTATGCGCGCGCGTTGGAGATCGCCAGTGCGAACGACACGTTGTTGCCTTTCGAAAGTTTATGCGATTCTTTCCCCGCCGACTCGGGGTCAGCCTTCCTGGCCTATGCCCAATCCCAATCCTTTGTTTCCTACATCCGCGATTCGTTCGGAATTCCAGGTCTGACCCGTTTGATGAACACCTACACCGAAGGCTACAGCTGCGACCTTGGCGTAGCCCAAGCCCTGAGCCTGACCTTGGGCCAGCTAGACCAGCGCTGGCGCGAAACGGTGCTGGGCCAGAACGTGGGCGGGGTTGCTCTCCGCAATCTTTTGCCTTTTCTCCTGCTGCTGGTTTTGGTGCTGCTTGTACCCCTATGGGGTGCCATCGATGTGATGCGAAAAAGGAGGAAAAAAGAAAATGGAAAACCCGCCAAATGAGAACGTCCGCACGCATGTTTGGGTGAAAGGGCATGTGCAGGGCGTGGGCTTCCGCGCGCATGTCGAATACCATGCCGGAAGGATCGGTGTGAACGGCTGGGTCCGCAATGTGGGGCGGGATACAGTGGAGGCCGTGGCCGAGGGGACACAGCCGCAGATCGAACAGTTCATTGCGATGATGAAGTCCGGGCCGAATATTTCCCGGGTGGACGAGGCGCGTGTGGAGTATGAAGATGTAATTACCGGGGAGTTCACAGGCTTCGGGGTAAAAAGAAGCTTGTGAGGCAGGCCAGCAACCGGGAAAGATGAAGCGGATATCGGCTTTTACTTCCCGGTTTTATTTCAGGAAAATCCCAATCCGCGTTCCTTCAAGGAGATCCATTTTCCCTGGCCGATCACCAGATGGTCAAGCACATCAATATCCAGCAACTTGCCCGCCTGCACCATCGCGCGGGTCACAGCCACATCGTCCGGGCTGGGGGTCGGGTCGCCGCTGGGGTGATTGTGAGTAACGATGATCGCCGATGCGTTGGCGCGGATGGCCTCTTTGAACAACTCGCCCACCCGAACCTGCGAAGAGTTCACCGAACCTTTGTAAACCTCCACAATCTCCAATACGCGGTTGCGACGGTCCAAAAGGATCACGCGCAGATGCTCCTGCTCGAGGGCAGACATGTCGTATTGAACCAGCGCCGCCGCATCTCCCGGGCTGTTGATGGATAATTTTTCTTCGGGCGATTCAAGCGTGAGCCTTCTTCCCAATTCGATGGCTGCTTTGATCTGCGAAGCCTTGGCCTCGCCCATGCCGTGCTGATCCATCAATTGTTTGTACGGCGCGCGATGCAGCCCGCGCAACCCGCCAAATGCCTGCAAAAGTCGCTGCCCCACTTGAACGGCGTTCTCTCCCTTCACACCCACTCGCAACAAGATGGCGATCAACTCGGCATTGGTCAATGCCTGCGGGCCAAGCGAAGCCAGCCGTTCGCGCGGCCGATCCGATTCATGCAGGTCTGAGATTCGATACATAGGTTTTGGGTTTGGCTCAGTCATACGACACCTCCCTGAAATTGGGATATCTTATTTTACTCCTCCCCATGATCTCCTATTGGGGATGAAACAGGCTGGCAGAATCAAGTCTGCCAGCCTGTGTGTGCTTTTCA
>DAOQBX010000158.1:0-4915 GCA_035340155.1 Anaerolineales bacterium
AAATTCTCCCCTTGTGCATTTCAATGATAGATTTGGCAATCGCCAACCCTAAACCGGAGCCGCCATCGTCGCGTGCACGGGACTCATCCACGCGATAGAAGCGGTCGAAGAGATGCTGGGCTTCTTCGGATGTAACCCCCTCGCCGCTATCTATAACGGATAGTTGGATCTGGTTTTCTGTGAGCTGAGTTTTCAACTCCACTCGTCCGCCTTCGGGCGTATAGCGCAGGGCATTATCGAGGATGTTGTTGAGGACTTGGGCGAAGCGCCCCGGGTCGAGATTCGCCTGCAGGATAACGGGAGCAGGCTCAAAGTTCAGGGCGATGCGCTTTTGCAGAAAGAGGGCCTGGTAACGGGAGTGGATGTCACCAACGATCTCATTTATGTCCACAGTTTGGAATTCCACCGAAAGTTCGCCCGCATCGGCCAGCGACAGGATCCTCAGATCGCTGACGAGGTGCTCAAGCCGTTCGGCCTCCTCGCGGATGATCTCAAAGTTCTCACGTGAAGGTTCGAGCACGCCATCGTGAACGCCTTCAGCATGGCCGAGGATGAGGGTAAGCGGGGTGCGGAGTTCATGGGCGATATCGGCTGTCATTTGTTTGCGGAGGTTGAAGGAGCGCGCAAGGTCGGCGCTCATCTTATTAAAAGATTGTGCCAGTTCGCCGATCTCATCCTTCGAGCGGACCGGGACTTGCTGGCCGAGATTGCCATCCGCCATGGCGTGGGTGGCCCTGGTCAACTCACGGATGGGATGCGCGATGTTCCTTGAAAGCAAAATGCCGAGGAATAGCGCCAAAAGGACTGTGGCAGCCGCGCTGAAAAAGATCGAGCCGTTGAGGCGCCGCAGGAACTCGTAATCGATCGGATTGCGGTCTGGCATGGCAGGCAGGAGCAGGACTCCTGCTGGGGTCCCATCTACTTCAATAGGGAAGCCGGTTTCAAGTTCTTCAGTGCTGCATGGCTGGCCAACCTGTTTTCCGTCCCCGGCGATAATGACATTCCCGTTCATATCGGCGATGGAGAAATACAGCGGGCGGTCTTCGTGCCCGTGACTGAATTGGGATTCGACCCCCTGCCATGTTTGGTTTTCACGATAATAGCGTGAGAGTTGTTCGATCAGTTCGGTCTGGTAACGATTGCTGAGAAAACGGTCAAACTCACGGTTGGTAGCCGCGCGCGTGAAAAGGACGATGATGCCGGTGCTGAACACGCTGATCATCAGGAACGCGAGGATGAGTTTGGTCGTAAGTTTCATAAATTTTCTATTGTTTGCGCAGGCGGTAGCCGACGCCGTACACGGTTTCAATATAATGCGGCTTGCGCGGGTCGGGCTCGATCTTGGAGCGCAGGTTTTTCACATGAGTATCGATGGTGCGTTCATAGCCTTCGTATCGCACGCCCTGGATGACATCCAACAGGTCGAGGCGGGAGAAGACTTTGCCGGGCGCCGAAAGAAGCGCGGCCAGCAGGTCAAACTCCGATGGGGTCAGGTCCAATGCGCGGTCGCCGACGGTCACTTCGCGGGTCTCGCGGTCGAGGGTGATATCCAATGCTTTAAGCGACGTGCCTTTGGGTTCGTTCTTTCCAGCCCGCCGCAAAACGTTGCGGACGCGCGCCATCAATTCGCGTGGCTTGAAGGGCTTGGTCACATAATCGTCTGCGCCCAATTCCAACCCGATGATCTTGTCCTCGTCCTCGACTTTGGCGGTCAGCATGATGATGGGGGTATCGCGCTCAGCGCGGTGTGCGCGCATGAACTCGTACCCGTTCATCTCGGGCATCATGATGTCCAATACCACCAAGTCGGGGTTTTCATTGCGTGCTACATCCAAAGCTTCGCGGCCGTTGAACGCGGTTACCACACGGTATCCTTCCTGCGCGAGGTAACTTTGCAGGAGCGAAACCATGCGTCTTTCATCGTCGACGATCAAGACAGTTTGAGGCATGTCCGCATTATCTCATAAATGTTGTGAAGAAATCATGTGGATGAGAACACCCGCCTCTTTCAAGACGGGTGTCTGGTTCAGGTCTATGAGATGAAATTACGCCTTATCCTTTTTCTCATCCCCTTCAGCAGGCGGGGTAGATTCCACAACCGGGGCCGGTTCTACTACTGCCTGCCCGGCGTTGACATTCACCAACCTCCAACCGCTGCGTTTGACAAGGGTGTAAGCCAGCCAGATCAAGCCGCCGAACACCGCAAGGCGGAGCAGCCCAAAGATGGGCGAAAAACCTCGGAAACCGCCGCGCCCGCCAAAGTCCCGGCCGTGACCGAAGTTCTGTCGGTCAAACCCTTGTTGCGGCATGCCGTTCCCATCCATGCCATTAAAGTGATGGCCAAAGTTAGGGTGTTGGAAATCCGTCCCGGCAGCGACGCTCACATTCTGCATTCTGCCGATGCGGAAGCCCGCAAAACCTACTCCTGCAATAACTACGAGGAGCAGGAGAATTCCCAGCACCTTCCAAATCCAATGTTTCATGTTTACCTCCATTTGTAAACGTTGAACTTATTTTCACACGCCCATATTAGGCACGGATGGAGGAATTATGTGGAAGTTGTGTTGACTGCCTACTCGTACGCAAGCGTATCCCGCACCGTCAGTCTGGAGGCGCGGCGGGCAGGTAATGCGCTGGCGAGAGTCCCAAGTACGATGGTGAAGAGCAACCAGGCAGCAACACCGGTTACACCGTACACGGCCGGCATGGGTGCGGTCAGAATGGCCATACCAACCCCATAGCACAGCACGCTGGTGATGGGAATGGAAATGAAAATGCTGATGGCCCAACTGAGAATGCCGATCACCATGCCCTCGATGATGACAATTGCCTGAATGTCGCCGTTGCTTGCGCCAATGGCCCGCATCACACCGATCTCGCGGGTGCGTTCAAGGACGTTGATGCTCATGGTTCCCATCAGCCCCAGTCCGCCAACGATCGCGATCATGGTGGCCATGACCAGCATGAAATAGACCAGCACATCCGTCTGTGATTTCTGGTCGCGGATGAAATCTGCGCCCAATTGCGTGGATTGGATCTGGATGCCGCGCTGTTTGAAGGCTGCCTGAATTTGGTCGTTAATTCTTCGTTGGGTGGCCGAGTCGTGTGATGTGGTGACGATGCGCAGGGAATATGCCATCTCCGGTTCGCCAACCAGCACACTTAAGTATTCGTAGTTTACATACAGCAAGGGCGGGCTGACGTTGCCAGTGATGCTGTACGTGCCAACGATGTGCCACGTTGTTTCCTTGCCATTGATTTCAATGGTGAGCCAATCTCCGGGTTTCAGATCCGGGAAGATTTGCAGCAGGTGATTGCCGATCACGATGGCGTTCTCGTCGCCAGGCTGCAACCAACGGCCGGATGTGATAATGGGATCGATCAAATTCGAGTTCGAAGGTGGAGCAACGAACAGGATCTGCGTGCCAGGGTCGTCCTTGCTCATCTTGAGCGTACCTGTATATTCGAGCCAGCCTTCCGCGCCCTCCACTCCGGGGATGCTCATGGCAACGTTGGCAACTTTGTCATAGCGATAGCCGCGGCCAAACCCGATATTGATGTCTGCAAGGAAGTATCCTTGAATATCTTCAATGGTTTGGTCGAACGAAGCCCAAAGGTTGTAGACGGCAATGAACACTGCGCCCCCCAAGACAAGAGTGAAGAGAGTCAAACCAAGCCGCACCTTGCGTCGGAAGGTGTTCCGCAGCGAGATGCGGATTGGGCGGGGGATCAGCACCGAATTTTTGCCGACCTTTTCCTCTTTTGAATTTGCGCTCCCGCCCAGGCCGTAATCGCTCAACGCCTCCCGGACAGTGACCCTGACGCTGTTATAGATGGGCTGGATGGCGGCCATTATTGGGATGATCACCGCAACGATGACCTGCTGCGTAAATGTGGAGGTATAGCCTTTGTATGGCGCGGCTTGAAAGTTCAACCATTGTGCCATTCCGCCGCCGATGATCTGTGCGGCGATATTTGCCAGCGGTACAGCGATCAACAGCGAGCCGATACCGAAGGCGAGGATTAACACGATGTACATGCCAAATATCTGCAACGTGCTGCCGCCGGTCGCTTTCATGATGCCGATCTGGCGGGTGTGTTGGGTCATTAGGGCTGTGATGGTGTTGACAATTAGAAAGCCGCTCAACAACACGGTAAGGTAGCCGAGGATGCCCAATACGAAGAATACGCCCTGTGTGACGCTATAGGCGAAGTGATGCCCTGGTTGGTAAACGCTGACATAATAGATCGTTGAACCGGCCCGTTCCAGTTCGTCCGCCACCGATTGCGCCACTTCTGTCACATGAGTTGAGTCGGTTTGCTGTTCCAAAACACTGATCGACAACCGGCCGTAATTGGCAGTATCGCCGCCCAGCCACACGAGCGTCTTGGGGTTGACATAGGCATTGACCTGCTGCGCAAGGTTGTAGGGAAACCCGGTTACGGCGTGCATGTACCCGGCGAGTTTGATCTCACGTATCTTTCCGTTTGCAAGTTTTACAGGAATTACATCGCCAGGCTTGTACCCCAACGACATGGCGCTGGAGTCGATGATGGCCTCCTTGTCACCGTACGATGGAATGCCGATCTCGCCCACTGCGGGTTTGAGTTGATTCAAGGTCATGGATGCGGGATCTTCAACAGATGTGAAGGTGATCTCCACTTCTGTTCCATCCGGCCGTTGAATGCGGACACCGACGGCAGAGAATCCCTCCACTGCTTCCACGCCTGGCACGGCGCGCGCCAGATTCACCATATCGTCATCCAGTGGATAGGCGTAGATCTCTGCTTCAGATGGGTTGGCCGAGAGATAATCCCCGTCCATGCTTTCGTTCATGTACAGGCCCATGTTGCTATTGAAGCCAACCGCTAGGGCCCCGACCGCGATGGTGATGATGGTCAGGAAGGTTCGCCC
>DAOQBX010000159.1:0-4908 GCA_035340155.1 Anaerolineales bacterium
ACGGTTCGGTCTTGATGACAAGCCCCGCCTCTTTCATATCCGCCCAGAGTTGTTTCCTCGCCTCGAAGCGGTCCAAGCCTTGGTATTTTCCGCCATTCTCGTTGACCCTGGCTTCTTTATCCAACATGGAGATCATCGGCAGGTTGTGTTTTTGCGCGATGGCATAATCGTTCGGGTCGTGCGCCGGGGTGATCTTCAATGCGCCCGTTCCGAATTCCATGCTCACATATTCATCACCGATGATGGGGATGTCACGTCCGAGCATGGGCACGATGGCGGTCTTGCCGATAAATTTCTTGAAGCGTTCATCTTCAGGGTGAACGGCTACAGCCGTATCTCCCAAAATGGTTTCGGGACGAATCGTCGCCACGGGGATGAATTCACTCGAATCCTTCACCATGTATTTGAAGTAATACAACGAAGCATCTTCCTCGGAGTATTCCACTTCGAGGTCAGACACAGCGGTCTTGAGTCCTGGTGACCAGTTGATGAGACGCGGTCCGCGATAGATCATGCCCTTCTCGTACAGGCGCACGAAGGCTTCACGCACTGCGCGGCTGAGACCTTCGTCCATGGTGAAGCGTTCACGGTCCCAATCGCAGGAAGCGCCGAGGCGGCGGATCTGGTTCGTGATCATGCCGCCGTATTTCTTTTTCCATTCCCAGGTGCGCTCCAGGAATTTTTCACGCCCAAGTTCTTCACGGGTGATCTCTTCCTTACGAAGGAGTTCACGCTCCACCATCAATTGTGTGGCGATACCGGCATGATCGGTGCCGGGCACCCATAAAGCGGAGTAACCCTTCATGCGGTGATAGCGGATCATCAGATCTTCCACGCTGACGAACATGGCGTGACCAAGGTGCAGTTCACCGGTCACGTTCGGCGGGGGGATGGAGATGATGAACGGCTTGACGTTCGGGTCGAAGTCCGGCTGGTTCGGGTCGTTGTGCGGCTTGAAGTATTTGCCCTTCTCCCACATCGCATAAATGCGCGACTCGGTGGATTTGAAGTCATAGGCTTTCGGTAGTTCCTGGGTCATTCTTGCTCCTTCATTGCTCGATGTTCGAGTATCGAATATCGGCACTTAAAATAAAAACGCTTCATCCTGCATGAGGACGAAGCATTCACTCCGCGGTACCACCTCGGTTTCCCATCCTCGCCGTTCGAGGCTCGTGGGACACTCAGTAACCGACGATCATCGGTCTTTGCTGTAACGGGCAACCCCGTGGCGGTCTAGTGACCAGTAAACAGGTTTTCTTCGCCAGTGAATTCAGACGACTTCGGCAATTCTTTTCTGCGAAGGCTCACAGCCAAAGACCTTCTTTTCTGTCAGAAAGGGGATCGCGTACTACTTCTGAATGGCTGGGATTATATGCGGGAGGCGGGGGAGAGTCAAGCCACGCTTGCGGGCTTTGCGGTAGGCAGTGTAGAGATTTATGAAAGAACAGAATTTATCGAATTCTTCACCCATGAGTATCTCAAAACCTCAAAAATTTTTTAAACCAATTCACTATGCCTGCACTGCATCTTCGCGCAGCGCAGTGCAGGCAGAAATCAGAAACCAGAGATTCAGAAGTTCAAGATCTTTTTTCGGGGGAGAGCACAACTCGAAAACCGATATTATTGAAGAAGTAGTCAGGGATGACCCTGCTACGAACCGCACAACGCGCGAGGCTCCGACCGCCGTACCAGGAGCCGCCGCGCACTACACGCAGAATACCGGTCTCTGCTCCATGTGGGTCTTTTACGATACCCTCTCCACTCTTCTGATCCACAGGACTGCTGCGCTGGTATAGTTCTTCATCATACCAATCCGCGCACCATTCCCACACATTACCCATCATGTCCAATACGCCGTAACTGCTTGCGCCCTGCGGGTACATGCCCACCGGTGAGGTGCGGTTGAGTTTTTCCTGGGTGTCTTGATCGGCATTGTTGCAGAGTTCGCCGTTCCATTGGTCCTCCCAACTCCAAATGGTGTTCCCCGCGCCCCGGGCGGCTTTCTCCCATTCCGCTTCGGTGGGCAGGCGGTAGGTTTTGCCGGTCTTTTGGCTGAGCCAGTTACAGTAGGCTTCCGCCTCGAACCATGAGACGCCTACAACCGGCAAGTTGGGCGTATTCCATTGCGGGTTGTCCCAATAAAAGGGTTGGTAGCGTAAATCCACTGGGCGGCTTTTTAACCAGCGTTCATAACTTTCAAGCAAGTCTTTGTCTTCGATCTCAGGGACTTTCGAATCAAATTTTCCGGTTCTCCAGTCCCAGCCGTCCTTGCTCCAAAAATTTTCTGTATCGTAGCCTTTATCCTCATAGAAAGCGGCATACTCCAAATTTGTGACCGGGTATTTGCCGATGGAAAATTCAGAAACAAAGACTTCATGGGCGGGTTTTTCATCGTCGTAAACAGACACCTCCTGCGCCTTCATGGTTTCCTCTTCTTCTGCGCTTGTCCCCATACGGAAGGTTCCAGAGGGTATAGGCACATAGTCCGGTTCGAGCGGTTTCAGGCGCGGGTCACCCAGGGAGCCTAATGCCAACCCTAAATTGAAGCGCAGCCGCACACCCACGCGCGGCGGATTCGCGCTCAATAGTTTTTCCATTTGCGGCAGGAGAGTTGAAACGGTTTCGGGCAGGCGGCGTATCTGCGGCACATCGGCCAGCGCCAGCCCGGCTACATACAAGGCACGCGCCTTCGATTCTTCATTCGTCCCTGCCCCGGCGATTTGAAGGACAAATTTGTTTGCAAGGCCTTCATTCGTGTTCGCCAGATAGCCCGCGGCAAGGCGCAAAGGCTCCTCCCACAAGTCGTTGCCGACATGCTCTCGCATGAATTGCGGCAATTTTTCGGCCAGGTATTCCACCACGAGATAGCGTCCCGCCAGGTATTCCTGAAAGGTGGCATGCGTATAAAAGCCGTATTGGTCGTCCATGGCTTCCAGCAAACCGCCGCGTTCGGCGACATCGCGTAAAAAGTGTTCACAGGCCCGGCGCGCCTCCCGCTCGTCGCTGCCAAAACGGTTCCAGATCAGATCCACCAGTTCGCCTTCCATCATGGAATCTTTGCCGCGTTCGCGCAGTTCAAAAGCGATTCTTGCCAGCCGGTCGCGGCGCACATCCCATTCCATGCCGCCCCAGTTTTGCAGGTCTTTGGCTTCCTCGCCTTTATAGGGTCCTTCCATCAACAGGACTTCGATGGCCTCTTCGTATAGTTTGGAACGCTGTTTGGGCAATTCATCGCGGCTGTAATGCACCATGGCAAAGATGGTGGTCATCAGCGGGGTGGTCGCCAGTTCCTGCACACGCAAGTCGCTGTCTTCAAGGCGCGCGGAGAGGTCGTTGGATTTCCGCCTTGCTTCGCGCGGGTCATCTGCCAATACGGCGTTATACCAAAGTTCGATCAGGCTGTTCCGTTGTTTTTTGGTCAGGCGCTGCACTTCACACCCCTCGAAGTCGTGCATCTGTTCGGCAATGTGGACGGCGGAAGGGCGGGTGGTAAGCAGACAACGCAAATTGGGGTTCTCGAATTCCGCCAGCAATTCCTCCAGTGCGGAACGCACCAGGGGACGATCAGCAGGATCGACTTCATCCAACCCATCTGCCATCAAGAGGCAGCCTTTTTGCAAGTGGGATTTGAAGAACTCCACATCGAGATCCAGTGAAGCATGGTGGTCTGAAAAATATTCCACCATAAAATTAAGCAGGGTCTTGGAAGAGCGGCTGCACTGATTCTTTTCACAAAATTTGGAATAGGCGCGCAAAGGGATCAGGAACGGCACAAGCGGCCTGCCGCCCAGGGCGGCAATGAACTTCTTTTGTTCGTCTGTAAGGGTCTTTTTGAGCAGGGCGCGCGCAAACGATTGTCCGGCCCATTGCAACAGGGTGCTTTTCCCCGACCCGGCCACGCCTACAATGGCCAATCGTTTCGCGCTGGATAAGGCTTCACCAAGCCCCACGGCCTTTTCCAGATTCAATTTCAACCTGCCCGCTTCTTCCATGCCCCCCTTGCCATGATCCGCGGTTTCCTTTCCTTTCGCCCCACGCATCACGCGCACAGAAACATACGCCTGGTCCAATTGCGGGGGTTCGATCCCACCGGCGCGATGGCGCGGCAACCCGCGAAATTTGAAACGTCTATAGGTGGTACTTGCCTGCTCCAGGTACTCGCGGGCCGTGTCGTTGATATCCACTCGCCTGGAAAATACCTCACCCTGTTCCTGTCCCCATCTTTCGAACACTTTAGCGAGTCCGCTGCCATAGGCGCGGAGAAAAAACAGGGCGGCAATGCCGATCAGTACGATCAATGCCTGCCATCGATATTCGATCAACAAGTCCACAATTGCCTGCAAACCATCCATGTCAATCCTCCTTGCAACGCCAGACCCAAACAATACAAGTATTATACAATACTCAATATTTATCACCGCAATCCTGCTATACTTCCAGAACACATAAAAAGGATTTCACCCACATGCTCACTCCCCTTGACTATCTTATTGCCGCCCTGGCTGCGTTGGCGGCTGGCGGCATCAATGCCCTCGCGGGCGGCGGGACGCTCATCACCTTTCCCATCCTCACCTTCCTCGGCGTGCCCGCGGTCTCGGCCAACGTCACCAACACCGTGGCGCTCTGCCCCGGCTACTTCGGCGGCACACTGGCGCAGGTAAAAGACCTGAAAGGTCAAACCCAGCGCCTGTGGCTGCTTGTGCCCGCCAGCATTGTGGGCGGTGTGCTCGGCGGATTTTTACTCTTGAGAACCGGCGAAAAACTCTTCACCGAACTCGTGCCCTATCTGATCCTGCTGGCCTGTGTGCTGCTCGCCGTTCAAGACCCGGTCCGCGCCTGGCTGATGAAACGCATGGCCGAGGGACAGGGATCGAAACTGGAGCAGATGTCCTGGCTGCCGGTGGGACT
>DAOQBX010000160.1:0-4899 GCA_035340155.1 Anaerolineales bacterium
CGCTGCGCAAGGGTATGGTCGAACTGCTGCTCGGAAAGCGGGATGGTCGCCTGTTTGACAGGTTCAACGGCAAGGGCTTCGATCAGGGCATTGTACAATACAGACTGCTTGACCGGTTTGGTGAGGAATGCTGCGAACAATTTCGCATCCACCTCATCGCGAGAGGATAACGAGGTCAGCATGACAAGCGGGGTCGTGATATGACGGGCCGCTTCGTATTCGTGGATCTCAGCGGCCAGCGATACACCGTCCATATCCGGCATGTGCATATCGAGAACGGCGATATCAAAACGCTCCCCGCCGCGAATGGCGGTCAGGGCCTCAAGTGGGGTGGCATAAGCCACGGGTCGCATACCCCAATTCTCCGATTGCAGGGTGAGGATGCGCCGGTTGGTCTCGTTATCGTCCACGATCATGATGCGCTTGCCGCGCAGTTGGATCGGGGCGAGAAATCTCTGGGTGGTGGCAGCCGTTGTCGGCGGAGTATGAACGGTGAAATGAAAGACAGAACCCGCGCCGATCACACTATCCACCCACATCGTACCGCCCATCATTTCAGCCAGTCGTTTGCTAATGGCCAGCCCCAAGCCGGTGCCGCCATATTTGCGTGTGGTGGAAGCGTCCACTTGCGTGAAGGATTGGAAGAGCGAAGAAAGCCTTCCGAGTGGAATGCCGATGCCGGTGTCTTTGATGGCAAAATGCAGGAGGTTACGATCAGGGCGGATGGTGACGATGATCTCACCCTTCTCTGTAAATTTGACCGCGTTGCTAAGCAGGTTGACCAGAATCTGACGCAAGCGGGTAACATCCCCGATGACGGTTTCGGGCACAAGAGACTCGATCAGCAGACCCACCTCCAGCCCTTTCTCACTGGCCTTTAAAGCCACCAGGTCTATGGCGCTTTCAACACATTCGCGCAAGTCAAATGGTTGGTTTTCAAGGTCCATCTTACCCGCTTCGATCTTCGAGAAATCCAGGATATCGTTGATGATGGTCAGCAGAGCGTCGCTACTGTTACGGATGGTCTCTGCGAACTCACGCTGCTCAGATGTAAGGCGTGTGTCGAAAAGCAGGCCTGCCATACCGATAATGCCATTCATGGGCGTACGAATCTCGTGACTCATGCTGGCCAGGAAGGTGGATTTGGCGTTGTTGGCCGTCTCCGCCTGCTCCCGCGCCTCTTCGGCTTCGCGAGTTCGGTCAGCCACACGCTGCTCGAGGTTTTCGGTGAGCACGGTCACCTCGGCGATCTTTTCCTGCAGAGCCACGTTCGCCAGTTGCAGGTCAGCGTTGGATTTTTGCAGGGCATCGTATTGCTTTTCAGAAGCGTCACGCTGCTCCATCAAGAGTTTCTCGCGCTGGTCAAGCTGGTAACCGCGCAAAGCCAGACGGTTGATCAACCAGCCACCCAACACGGGGAAGAACAAGAGTGTAAAGCCGTTTACCCACTGCCAGCCGGGAACCCGCAGGAAGACATAAGCGAACATCAACAAGGCCACTCCGGCCCCTGCCCATACGCTCAAATAGCGCGACGGGCGCGGGAGTTGCCAGGTGAATTCCCATTCGCAGTATTCATCGCCATGCAACACACATTTGATCTCACGTACCTGGGCGGGCGGGAGATCCGCCATCAAAGGCGGGATGTAAGCCATGCTCCCCTGTACGGTTTGACAGGTCATGTGGATGGCGTGTTGGTATGTCTCCGGCGAGGAATGTTCATAGATCGAATCCGGATACCAGCGCAAAGTGGCAGAAGACGCCGAGTCATTCATCACGCGCACATCCGCGTCGCCGAACTTGGAGGCAAATCGCGGCACTACATTAAAGACCTGACGAATGCTCAAAGCGCGCAACAAATAGGCCACGCTTTGCACCACGGCATGTCCCTGATGGAAGAAGAAATGCGGCACCCCGGCGATCTCGCGGCAGGTCTCGCGCACAACCGTACCCAAATCGAACGAGGAATATCCCAACCCAAGCAGGGACTCCCAAGTCAGTTGATGCGACTCCGGCAGGCTTTGGTTCACCTGTTCGATCAATCGCTTCTTAGCAGCACTTTGAGCCTGAGCGATCACTTCGTCGGCTCTGGCTCCCGCCGGGATATTCTCCCCTGCCTGGCGCGCAACCGCTGCAAGCATGAAATCAATGGTCACACGCAGGAACAGGCCATTCAATTCCTTGATCGGTTGGCCGTCTTTATTGGTGCCAAAGGGATGGGGAATCATATTGCGCGGCAAAGGCGGCAAGTCCGGTTCCGGCCCAGAAGGCACAGCACTGAATAAAACTTCACCAGACCGCACCGTCTCACGCTTGAACAAGTCCAACAGACCGCGCTGTTGGGGCGCTTCCCAGGTAAATTCCCATTCGCAATATTCATCGCCATGAGCCTGGCATTTTGTCTCGCGGATCTGCGCAGGCGGCAAACCGGAATGCACGCGGGGAATCTCACTAAAGACCCCTTGAAAGACCTGGCAGACATCGTATACATAACGTGCCAGCATCGACTCAGGCAACTGAAGCTTATGATCCCCCACCCGCCACTGGATGGTCGCGCTGTTCGAGGTCACGTTGAACACACGGATATCCGCTTTGAAGAAGCGTGCCACCAGGTTGGGCATGATGATGAAGGTGCGGCGCAGGGTCAGCGGGCGGATGAGCCACGGGGCAAGGTAGGCAAGTTTCACACCCCGGTTAAAGTCAAATTTGGGGTCGCCGGAAAGTTCGCGGCAATAAATGGCAAAAAAGGAGGAGAACTCGGCAGAGAAGGCGTTGCCATCGCGGGTCATATCCTCCAACGTCACATGGAAGCGGGCATCTGGCATGGCGGCATTAAGTTTTGCGACCAAAACATCAAGGGCTTGAGATTGGGCCTCCGCCACCCGCTTTTCGCGCAGGGCGATCGGAGCATCCGCCGGCAAAGATGCGGTCACATTGCGTGTGATGCAATCTTTCAAATACTCGATCACCCCTCGTAACGTGGCAGCATCGGTATTGACGATTCGTTTCCCGGCCTCGTCCAGACCATAAGGATGGAAGACCATATGCTCCGGCAGGGGCGGAAAGTTCGCAGGTTCACCCAGTGTGGAAGACATCGAATGTATTTGATCGTGGGGGGAGGATTTATCTTTGTTCATAAAGGATTCAAGTCGCCGGGCCGATAAGATAGATGAACAGATTACACTACAAGTTATAAAGATTTTGTTTTTTTACAATGGTATCATTATTTTACCGGGCCGCCCGCCTGACAGGGACAAGACCGCGCTTCGGACTCCGCTCCGGCTTGCCCACCACTGACAGATGGATTCGCCCCCGGATCTTAATCCACCCTTTGGAGTTACATCTTGTCGCCTCGAATTGAACACGACCTTTTAGGAGAACGCGAAGTACCGGATGAAGTTTATTACGGCGTCCATACCGCCCGGGCGTTGGAGAATTTTCCGATCAGTAACATCCCGATCAGCACTTATCCGAGCCTGGTCAGGGCTTTGGCCTGCGTAAAAGAAGCCTGCGCAAAAGCCAACCTTGAGTTGGGTCTGCTGAATGCCGAGCAAGCCCATGCGATCATCCGGGCTTGTGGGGAAATTCGTGACGAAAACAAATGGAATGACCAATTTATTGTAGATGTCATACAAGGCGGCGCGGGTACATCCACGAACATGAACGCCAACGAGGTCATTGCCAACCGCGCGTTGGAAATTTTAGGACACAAGCGTGGAGAGTATAAATTCCTGCATCCGCTGGAGCATGTCAATTTGAGCCAGAGCACGAATGACGTCTACCCGACAGCGGTCAAGGTGGCATTGCGCTTTTTGATCAACGACCTGATCGATGGCATGGAAGTACTTCGCCTTGCCTTTGCCGCCAAAGCCGAGGAGTTCAAGGATGTTCTCAAGATGGGACGCACACAATTGCAGGATGCTGTCCCCATGACGCTCGGTCAGGAATTCAGCACCTACGCCGTCATGCTCGAAGAAGACCAACAGCGGCTGCGCGAAGGAGCGTTGCTCATTCAAGAAATGAATCTCGGCGCAACGGCGATCGGCACAGGCATCAACGCGCACCCCGATTACGCAGCATTGGCGCGCAAGCATCTGAGCGAGATCACAGGCATCGAATACATTACGGCTGGCAACCTCGTGGAAGCGACTCAGGATGTCGGCTCGTTCGTGCAACTCTCCGGCGTGTTAAAACGGGTGGCGGTCAAACTCTCCAAGATCTGCAACGACCTGCGCCTCCTTTCATCCGGCCCGCGCACCGGGCTGGGCGAGATCAACCTGCCCGCCGTACAGGCCGGATCAAGCATCATGCCGGGCAAGGTCAACCCGGTCATTCCTGAAGTCGTCAATCAAATCGCATTTCTGGTCATCGGCAATGACGTGACCGTCTCCTTTGCTGCGGACGGCGGGCAGTTGCAACTCAATGCCTTCGAGCCGATCATCGCGCACAGCCTGTTCGACAGCCTCATTTATCTGCGCAATGGCTGCCTCACGCTGGCCGACCGTTGCGTGAAAGGCATCACTGCCAACCGCGAACGCCTGAATGAACTCATGAATCGGTCGGTGGGTATTGTGACCGCATTGAATCCATTCATCGGATACGAGAATGCCAGCGCCGTGGCGAAGGAAGCGTACACCACCGGCAGGAGCGTGACGGAAATCGTCCTCGCCAAAGGCTTGCTGACCAAAGATGAATTAAATGATATTCTTAAGCCTGAGGTCCTAACCAAACCAAGATGGATCAAAAAATGAACGTTCAGGAATATCTGAAACGAATCGCTTACCGGGGTGCCGCCAGGCCGGACCTGCAAACGCTGGCGGCCTTGCAACGGGCACATATGCAGACGGTTCCATTCGAGAATCTGAGCATCCACACCAAAGAGCCGATCACCCTGACCGAAGA
>DAOQBX010000161.1:0-4869 GCA_035340155.1 Anaerolineales bacterium
CTAGTTGGCCGATCTCATCCTGTTTTGTATTCTTCAACCTAAGGGAAAGGTCTGCTGCGCTGATCTGGCGGGCAGCCTGAGTGATATCCCGAACCGGACGCATGGCCCGATCCGAGAGCCAGAAGCCGCCCAGCAGCGCCACCATTAATGTAAGCAGCCCGCCTGCCAGTAAATTGATAACCAGCTGATGCAGTTGATCGGCTGGATCCAACGGCATGCCGATCAGGAAGTAACCGGGATTGATATCGAACCGTTCAGATGGGACGACCAGAAAGAGATAACGGATATTCTCTTCGTCACCTTCCTGGCGAGCGTAACCGTTCAAGATATTGCGATTTGGAGATTGTTCGGAGCGGTCAAAGGTGATACTTGAGACTTCGTCCAGTTCCATTTTGCCCCATATCCTTGTGCTTTTACCGTCTTCTTCAAGAAATAAAAAGATCTCGTTTTCAGAAAGCACCCTGGGGCCGGCCTGCATGGCTTGTTGCAGAGATTGGAAATCCCGATTCGAATCGAGGAATAAGTGTTCGATCTCCTCCATTTTATTGCCCAAATGTCCGATCGCCTCAGCCCGCAGTTCGCGCACCTGGCTGATGTAGATAAAGATGCTGAAAACGGTCAGCACCAGGGCTAGGATCAAAAAGAACCACATAACGAGCCTGAACCGGATGCTGGAGAAGAAGGTTCTCATGGTTTGCTCCGATTGATACGATATCCCGACCCGCGAATGGTCTCGATCAGTTTGACCTCAAACGGATCGTCCACTTTGCGGCGCAGGCGGCGAATATAGACATCGACCACATTGGATGCAACCGTCGATTCGTAACTCCAGAGGCTGTTCTCGATCATACGGCGGGTGACCAGGCGATTGGAGTTGCGCATGAGATATTCCAATAGCGCGTACTCGCGGGCAGTCAATTCGACGGCCTGGCCGGCACGTTCGACCACATGCGTAGCCGGGTCAAGGGTCAAGTCCGCTATCTTCAAAACGGTGTTTTTATCAGGCGACTCGCGTCGCAGGAGGGCCCGAAGACGGGCGTGTAATTCTTCGATCTCGAACGGTTTGACCAGATAATCATCCGCGCCGCTATCCAACCCGGTCACCCGGTCGGATAGGGCGTCGCGAGCCGTGAGCATCAAGATAGGGATGTTGATGTTATTCTCACGCAGGGAACGGCAGACCTCAAACCCGTCTTTGATCGGCAGCATCACATCCAGGATGATCAGGTCGTATTCGGTGACCATGGCCAGTTCTTCGCCCTCAGCACCATCATAGGCGGTATCTACAACATACCCCCCATTATTGACCAGACTGCGTTTCAGTGAGTCGCTTAATCGTTGGTTGTCTTCCACGAGCAGGATACGCACAAGTTCCTCCAATGTGGGATTGTAGCATGGCTGCATGACGAATGGATGAAAGCCGGGCTTTTGTCTGTCATCTGCCTGTCATTTTGCATCGTTATACTCTTCGGAGTTATTCGCTATTCTTCGTTTTTCATTTTTTGTGAGGTTTTGATGAATAAATCCCTGCCCGCACTGTTCGCTGCCCTAGTAACAACCATTCTAACTGGTTCGGCCATTCTATTGATCGGTGGGAACGCCTTTTTCAATAGCAATGGAGTCAGTATTTCGAAAACAAGACCGACAGCGGCGGAGCAATCCACACTTGCAGAGCAATCTGCCCAGATCCAGGATCTGCAGAATCAGATCGCAGAGTATCAGGCCCGTGAAGCGCAGTACCAGACCCAACTGAATGAGGCTGCGAATCGCCTTAACTCATCCAATGCGCAGATCCAGGAATATCAGCAGGTTTTGTTCACGCTTCAGAATCTTGGCATTATCACTATTGATAACGGCCGCGTTTTTATCAATCGTTAAAAAAGGAAACAAATGAAGTTTTATAAATCGATCCTTCGAATTTGGTTCGCCTTTGCCAGTCTCCTCGGTTTTTTGGCGGGCTGGGCCTTTCTTGCCCAATCTCCCAAGCCGCAACCGTATAGCGATCTTGAAAAAGAGCAAGTGGTTGCCGATCTTCCGCCTGTGCCAACCATTGACCAACTTCTCATAAGCCAAAACCCTGGTACAGGGAATGGAGCCGTCCTGCTTCGGCCGGTCAATATGGGGCGCAGGTTCCGAACCGGTGGTTCATAGGATTTTATAAGTGGAATATTTCGAGTTTCGCGCAATGAATTCATCCATTGTCCTGGCTGCAGAAGGCGGTATGACAGCGGATGGCTTCGCCGCGACGCAAGACTACATTGAGACCGCCGAGCAGCGTTTTAGTCGTTTTCGCCCGGACAGTGAACTCAGCCTATTGAACCAATCAGCGGGAAGCCGGTTTGCGGCTTCCCTTGAGATGCAGGAACTATTAAAGACCGCCCTGGAATGTCATGTCGCTACCGATGGCCTGTTCAACCCGTTCATTTTGAAGGACCTTCAACGGATCGGGTATACCCGAAGCATGGATGAGATCCGCAAAGTTGGTGCTTTGGACGCAGAGGCCATTGCCGGAACCCGGGTGGGGCGGTTTGCCCTTATTCAGATCGACGAGAGCGGAAAAGTTTTTCTGCCGCAGGAATATCAAATTGATCTGGGTGGAATTGCAAAAGGTTGGACCGCAGAACGTGCCGCCAGAATCCTGTCTGAGTTTTCTCCTGTTTGCGGAGTTAACGCCGGCGGGGATATGTTCTTGATCGGCCAGCCTCAGGGTCAAGCCGGTTGGGAGATCGGGCTTGAAGACCCGCGCAACCCATCCAAAGACCTGTTCCCGTTATGGGTGAATGAAGGCGCAGTGGCCACCTCCTCTATCGCAAAACGGACGTGGCTGCAGGGCGACAAGGCCCGGCATCATTTGATCGACCCGCGGACGGGTGACCCGGCCCAGACTCCCTGGCTGAGCGTGACCTTTTTCGCACCCCAGGCTGCCGTGGCTGAGACCTTTGCCAAGGCGGTCTTGATCGGCGGGCTGGAGTATGCCCAAGACCTGGTCGCAAAAGACCCCGAGATAAATTTCCTCGCCGTCAGTCCAGACGGCGGGATCTGGAGTTCGTTGAATAAAAAGGAGATCATGCGTGTTGAATAGATCGGAATCAAAATTGCCAGCAGCCCAAACCGCCCTGAATGCGGGGTTGACCCTGGCTTTATTTGTAGCAGTCCTTTTCGTAGTTGCAGGCGGTTTATTTTTTATGAAGACCACCTCGAGCGCCCCGCTAGCCGAGCAAATAAAGACCCTGTTTGCGCTCGACAGCCTGCAAGCCTGGTGGTATGTCACCCGTGCTGCCGGGTTAATGGGCTATCTATTGATCTGGCTTTCTGTCGTGTGGGGGCTGGTGGTCAGCAGTAAAATTTTTGACCCGTGGCTGGAGCGCATGTTCACCTTTGATTTTCATGAACATCTCTCCTTGCTTGCGATCGGATTTGTCGCTTTGCACGTCGTTGTCCTGCTGGTGGACCAATTCCAGCCGTTCACTCTTCAGCAGATCCTGTTCCCATTCATCTCGACCTATCGCCCCATCTGGGTGGGGATCGGTATCATTACGTTTTACGTGACCTTGCTGGTGACCCTTACGTTCTACCTGCGCCCCAGGTTATCAGCCAGGGCATTCCGGGTCATTCACTACCTCAGCCTTTTGGCGTATCTCGGTGCGGGGTTGCATGGCCTATTTGCAGGGACCGACTCGCCCTTGATGGCGGTTGAACTGGTTTACCTCTTCACTTTCCTGAGTGTGGTATTCCTGATGGTTTACTGGCTCATTGTGTTGATGGCGCGCAGACGCGAAGAAGAGGAGAAGGAACTACAGGCGGCACTGGAAAAGATCCGTGACCGGCAGAAGAAGAGGCAAAAGACGGGGCCGCGCACAAGCCAGGCATAGACCTTCATCGAACAGCAACACGCTGTTCGATTTTTTATTTTTGATTCCCTGTATAATCGGGCGCATGTCCATGCCCCTGGCGCGTATTGGCATGATCGCCCGTTGGCGGCCCGTCCATTTGGGGCAGGCAGCTGTACTGCACGCCTTGTGCGCCGGCGCGCCTGAAGTCTCCATTGGAGTCGGCTCGTCGAACCGATATAACGCCCGCAACCCCTTTACGCTTGAAGAGACAGAGGCCATGCTGCGCATCGCCTTAGAGGGAAGGAATAACTTTACGGTCATCCCTGTGCCAGACCTTGACGACGGTCCACGCTGGCGGATGATGGTGCAAGACCTGTTCGGGGAATTGGATGTCTTTGTAACAGACAACCCTTACGTAGCCAATTTGATGAAGGATGTTTATCGCATCATGCGACCCGTGGACTGGCTCGACCCATCAGAGCGGGTGCGCGTCGACGGGACCATGGTACGGGCGATGATGGCGAGAGGGGAGCGCTGGCAGGATTGGGTCCCGGAAGGAATCGCGTCTTATATCCAGGAAAATAAACTCGACGAGCGTTTTCGTCGTGAGTTCGGTTTGGAAACATTAGCCCTGCAGGCCATTATTCAAAAGGAGATATGAGTTATGTATTCATGGGATGAAGATACCAGTTCGTGGTACGGATCGGCCAAATATGCTTATGCCCCTGCCGCAGCGCCCAAGCGCGTAGAGGATGCATCACGCGCCAAGGCGGCCGGACCGCGCACGTACCAGGGCAAGACCGGGCCGAATGAAAAGATCATTGACCCGCAGAAGACCATCAGCACACAATCGAAAAATCCGCTGATCGTCGCCATTGACGTCACCGGCTCGATGGCGAACTGGCCGTTCGAGATCTTCGACCGGCTGCCCTTGTTGTACAACACCCTCTCCCAATACCGCCCGGATGTGGAGATCTGTTTCGCCGCCATCGGCGATGCCGGCGTGGACCGCTGGCCTTTGCAGGTCACTTCCTTT
>DAOQBX010000162.1:0-4856 GCA_035340155.1 Anaerolineales bacterium
GGGCGGTATGGCTCAAAGGGTATCGATTGCCCGCGCGCTCATACATGACCCAGACCTGCTTCTGCTCGATGAGCCTTTTGCCTCGCTGGATGCGCTTACCCGCGAACGCATGTGGATGGAACTTTCCAATATCTGGCAGGCCAGGCAGAAGACGGTCATCATGGTGACCCACTCCATCAATGAGTCTTTATTCCTTGCAGACCGTGTGCTGGTGCTTACCCAGCGCCCCGGCAAAATAAAAATGGATATGGAAGTTGACCTTCCACGCCCGCGCACGGATGATATCCGTTATACCCAGCACTTCGGTAAACTGGCACGGAAATTACGCAATGCTATTGAATAAGATAAATCCCCGCTGTTGAAGCGGGGATTTATCTTCAGCCTACCGAAAAACCGTCCAAGATCTCCTGGCGATGCTTGCGGTAATCACGGATGAGTGAGTCGACACAGCGCGCCACGGTGGCAGGGCCGCCGCGATAGTGGACGATGCCGGTGTCCAGTTCCCATTCGGGTTCAGAGATGGTTCGCAAATATAGAGTTAGGATCTCCATGGTGCGGACCACATCGTTCAATAGTTCATCCTTGTCTGTGGAAGGGAACTGCGCGAAAAACCGTGCATTGACCTTGCGATAGTCGTTAGTGCCATCGTGAAAATAAAAGGGTTCCGCACCTTCGCGCAGGGCGCTGCAGCCTGCCAGGGTAATGCGGTTCCAGCCAATGAAATGAGCGGCGATATCGCGCGCGTTCCAATCTCCAAGGGATCGAAGCAGGTCAGCGGCCGAGAGTCCGCTCATGGTTTCCATGTAAGCGGAGTAGGCGGATCCAAGATCGTTCAATTGTTTGTCGCGGGGGTCGAACATGGAGGTCTCCTTTACCAGTAAAGTAGGATATGTCAAAGATGATCGTATTTTATAACGTATCCGCTTTAAAGAATATCTTTTGAATAAACGGGATCTCACTGATTCCCATGGCCGAAAGGATGGCAATATTCGGCATCATATCCACCAGATACCTGACCTGTGAGTTGACGGCCATGTAGGCGGCGCACCCCAAAAAAAGCGCCAACGCCGGGAGCCAGAATTTTCTATAACCTTTAAGGAACCCGAACATAACAAATATCAATATGAAAACCTGCTGGATGATCGCCAGGCGATTGAGTAAGGTGGGCGGGTTGTTGTATGCAGCATCCACACCCAGATTGAACCACAGGATGACAAAGCGATACAGCGAGAGGAGGATGTATCGGACCGGATGCTGCAGGATGATCCGTTTTCCAGCAGCACTGAAGAATTCCTGCATCTCCGCTTCGTTCTCCTGACCGGTCAGGTCTCCTTCCGCGATCAGCTTATCCACCACCTGGCGGGATTCCGCCGGGCCGACATAATGGGGGGTGAACGGCTTGTCCCCAAGAAAGTAATTCATGCGGAAAATATTGTACCCAGTCAGCGAACTTCCCGAGATCGGGGAGCCTAATACGACCTGGTTTCGCAAGGCCCAGGGAGCGATGATCAGCAGGGTCGCTGTTACAAAGATCAATGATTTAAAAACCTGCGATGGGTTTCGAGTCCTATATTGATACATGAACAATGCGCATCCCAGCCCCACGGTTATTCCTAAAAAGATGGAGCGAGAGAGGGCTGCCAGTCCCATAAAAATACCGGCGAGCAGGAAATCATGGGTGAGGTTCCTGGCGGTTGCCCTGAAGATATACAGTAGCCCAATGGAATAGAACAATGCGCCAGCCAGATGCCCATTATCCCTCTGTACTTCCAGGAACACAGGAATGGAGAGGGTCCAGAACAGACTGGCGAGAAGCGCTACTCGAATATCACCTTGTTCTCTCATCAGGATGTAAATGGCATAGGTCGTGAAAAGATATAAGAGAGTCTGAGCAAACATCCCGGCATCATGATGCGGATAAATAGTCTGGGCGAGGGCCATTACAAAGACCGAAACCGGCTCCCGCATGGCGGTCGCCTGATTTTCCGGGCCGCAGAATGGGAAGTAATCCTTGTCGCAGGCGCTATATCCCTCCCCATGGATCAGGTTGGCAGCAATGTTCCAGGCCCCGTTTTCTGTATTGAATGTAAACTGGTCCAGGTGGGATGAGTATGTTCGTACAGCAAGTAATATGGCAAGCAGGAGAATGCCCCCCATGTAGGTTGATCTGTGTTTTTCAAGAGTGTTCCTTGAAATAAAAGATAGGGAGAGGAAGTTGGCTTTATTCATTTTGTAACCAGCCCAATGAGCGTATTGAAGTATGGATAAGATGCTGCCGTTGAGAAGGCAACAGGAAGAGCAATTTTAAGCAAAAGATATTTTGCCGTCTTTTTCAATGTGCACCACATCCTCCGTTTTCAGCCTGGCAAAATCTTCCTCGATGAGGACCACCAACGGGATGGGCGAAGCGTACAACTCATCCGCTACAACGGAAGCAAGCGCGAAGAAGAAATCAGTGCCAGTGGTGAGGATGGCAGCGGGAGCAGTTCCGGCGCGGATGGCTTCCAGCAAGACCGCAGTAGTGGTGGAAGATCCGCGTGTGAAGGGCAAAGCAAGGACTCGACCCCTGGCGATGAAGCCGGATAACGGATGGCGGCGGTCGATGATCTCCCCGGTCTTCCAGTCGTAGCCGCCCCAAAAGGAAAGCGGTTCCCGGCTGACCAATACCGCTCCCTGCGCTTCACCGGCGATGACGACCTTCCCTTGCATGGTCATGCCCATAGTGATTCGTCCCGCAGGATGTGCCCGGCAACGGCCGAGTTGACGCAATCCTGCAAACTGCCGAATGCGATATGTTTGTTCAATAATCCGGGTGTGTAATAGGCGAACTTGGCCGAGTTGGTCATCAGGTTCTGAATATTTTCCGGCAGCATGGGCGATGTCAAGATACAGGTATCTACAGTGATCTGCGCGCCAAAGGATGTGATGTCATCCAGGTAGCCTGCTTTTTGGGCCAGTTGGGTCATGGCGCGGCTGGAAGTGACGAGGAACTTCACTTCAGGGTGTCTTCTTTTTCCGCGCAGCATGGGCGCAAGCCGTTTGAACTCCGCCAGCGAAAAATGCGGGCTGCCCAGTACGACCATGTGCAGTTCATTGCCGTTCGTGTGGGTCAATTCACGGCGGGATGCCCGTAACGCATCCATGGTGACATCGATGATCTGTGTGGGTCGATTCCCTTGCAGGGCCGCTTCGAGAGTCTGCGCCTCGGGTGTGATCCCAACCATGTGGAACAAGGCCACGCCGCCGGAGGATGCGGTGGCCGCACCAAAGGATTTGAGCCGGTCTTCGTTGGGGGTGAAAGTCATGCCGTCAATGACAGGGATCTTATCCAGGGTGTGTTTGCCGATAAAGTGACCGAGGACGGGATAAAAGTCATCGCTTTGCTGCAATGCGGTGGAGATGTCCACCAGGCGGAAAAGCAACTGACCGGCACGATTTTCCGTCAAGTGCAATCCGATGGCGGGGGCGCGGCCGGTGATGGCGCAGCAGATGTCGAACAGGTCGGGGTAGCGTTCCGTGCGCGCGCCGATGACCGAGTTGGCAAAGACGATCGCGTTCGATTCGCCCCATGCGATCTGCTGGCCGAAGGATGGGCGCAACTCTGTTTGATAGGGTGCGCACGTCCAGGTGGGGACGGTGCCCATGCTTTGATACGCGACCATCTGGCGGTGAGCCTGCCTTGCCCAATCTGATGGCACGGCCCATTCCTGCCAGTGATGCTCATCCAATCCGCTGACGTTCAACGAAGTGGGCACGGCAACCTTCGCGCCGAGGCCCGCCAGGCGTTCGGCAAATTCAAGCCCGGCGTCGCCAATGTATACAGTGCTGTCAATGTGCGCGCCAGTGATGTCGAGCAGTTCCCTGGCGCCGGTGACCTCTGCCATGCGTGTGACAATGGTCATGGCCATCTTCGCGGCTTTGCCGTGACCGCCGCGCAGCATTTCATGGTCTTTTGTGGATAAAGTGAGGGACATGGGTATATAGATAAAAGGTGATAATTAAATCATACGCGGCAGGTCGAGCAGCAACACTTCCGCCAGCAATCTCGAGTTGACATTGCGCTCCATCTTCTCGAGCGCAGATTCGTGAGCGCCGACCACCTGCCTTGCAGCGGAAAGGTCCAGCCGCCCGGCTATGAACTCGATCTCCATATTGCGGTCTATGTTGACCAGCGGTGTGCTTGCGCCTGCCACGCGCAGGAGCACATCCCGCCAATAGGAAAGCCACACGAGCAGGGTTTGGCGCATCCCGTCTTTATCTTTGGCGAGTTTTTCAGCATAGGAAAATTTTTCCACGCGGGAGGCGGGGAGAAGGGTCTGCAAGTCATTAAGGCGCTCTTCGCGTTTTTCGAGCACCGTGGCATTTTCTATGAGAGTGCGGGCATAGCCTGGCCGTCCACCGGAGATGTGGGCCAGCAGGCGCGCGCGATCTTCTTCTACCCCGCGCTCAAGCAGGTCTGCCACCACGGCCTCAATGGGTAGTGGGCGCAGCCGCAGGATCTCGCAACGCGAGTTGATGGTGGGCAGCAATTGCTCGGGGTTGTCGGCGGTCAGGAGCAGGATGGCGTGCGGCGGCGCTTCTTCCAACGTTTTGAGCAAGGCATTGGCGGCGCTGTCGTTGGCCTCCTGAAAGCGCAGGAACAGAGCCACACGATATTTGGATTGATAGGGTTTGAGGTTTAACGTGCGCTGTAATTCGCGGATCTGATCCACTTTAAGCGTGCCGCCTTCTTTGGGACCGCCATTTTCGTCCACGGCCTGGATCACGTTCAGGTCGGGGTGCTGCATGGCTTCGATCTGTTTGCAGGTGCGGCACAAGCCGCAGGAACAGAATGACACAGGAATAGCATGAAGCGT